>NZ_CANCWN010000023.1:0-35714 GCF_947381485.1 Limosilactobacillus avium
GTGTGGTAACACCATTAAAGACCTTGATGGTTTTTTCTGTCCACTTAAATGTTCAACTTAAATTTTACAATCTGCCTCTAATAAAGAATTAACGAGGTGCAACATTGCTAGAAATATTTAAACCGACTTGGATGGTAAAAAGTATTTATACTGTTTCGCCAGACCAGTTGAAGGATCATGGCATCCGGGCAGTTTTCAGTGACCTGGATAACACCCTGATTGCCTGGAACAATCCCGATGGAACGCCGGAATTAAGACAATGGATGACATCGTTAAAAGCGGCGGGAATTCCATTGATCGTGATTTCCAACAACAGTAAGGACCGGGTCGCCAAGGCAACGGCCAACCTTGACCTGCCGTTCATGTCCCGCTCGTTAAAGCCCCTTAGCTTTGGGATTAACCGGGCCCGGGTCAAGCTTGGCCTGGCCAAGAATGAAGTGGTAATGGTTGGCGACCAGTTGATTACCGACATGGTTGCGGCCCACGAGGCCGGCGTCCGTAGTATCCTGGTTAAGCCCCTTCTTAATACGGATAAGTGGGATACCCGGATCAACCGCTTCTTTGAACGGCGCATTTGGAAGCAGTTAAAGAATAAGTATCCACAGTTAAAATGGCAGGAGGATTTGAATGACTGAACAAGATGAGGAATTACGTTGCATCGGTTGCGGGGCGGTGATCCAATCGACTGACCCGGCGAAAGTGGGCTATACTCCCGCTTCCGCAGTTAAGAAGGGTCTGGATAGTGACGAACTATACTGCCAGCGGTGCTTCCGCCTGCGGCACTACAACGAGATTGCCCCAGTATCGCTGACCGACGACGACTTCCTGCGCCTGTTAGGGCAAATTCGGGACGCCAACGCGCTGATCGTCTACGTTATCGATATCTTTGACTTTAACGGAAGTCTAATTCCGGGTCTGCACCGTTTTGTTGGTGATAATCCCGTACTGCTGGTCGGCAATAAGGAGGATTTGTTGCCCCGGTCACTACGGCGGCCTAAGCTCCGCGACTGGATGCGTCAGCAAGCCAACCAAGCGGGATTGCGACCGATTGATACGGTCCTGGTTTCCGCAAAGAAGAACCACCAGATTGATGACTTGTTAGACACGATTGAAAAGTACCGGCATGGTCAAGATGTTTATGTTGTCGGGGTGACCAACGTTGGTAAATCGACTTTGATCAACCAAATCATTAAGCAGCGGACGGGAGTCAAGGACCTGATTACGACCTCCCGCTTCCCCGGGACGACCCTCGATGAAATTGAGATTCCCCTGGATGATGGCCACCGCTTGGTTGACACCCCGGGGATTATCCACCCCCACCAAATGGCCCATGTCTTACCGGCAAAGGACCTCAAAATTGTGGCGCCCCAAAAGGAAATTAAGCCACGGACTTACCAGCTTGATGCCGGCCAGACTGTCTTCATCGGTGGGGTGGCCCGCTTTGACTACGAAAAGGGTCCCCATGCGGGCTTCGTCACCTACTTCGACAATAATTTAACCCTCCACCGGACCAAACTAACCAACGCGGATGCCTTCTATAAAAAGCACTTGGGGGACTTACTAACCCCCCCAACGGCGGATGAAAAGGATCAGTTCCCGCCACTGGAACGTGAGGAGTTCCGGGTAAATAAAAAGAGTGATATTGTCTTTGAAGGCCTGGGTTGGATTACGGTTCCGGCGGGGACAACGGTGGCCGCTTGGGTCCCTAAAGGGGTAGCCGCCCTGGTCCGCAAAGCAATGATTTAGTGAGGTAGAAATATGCATTTAAGAGGAAAACAAAAGCGATTCTTACGGGCGCAGGCTAATCACCTGCAACCGATTTTTGCCGTTGGTAAGGAAGGACTCACGGATAGCTGGCTGGCCCAGCTGGATGGAGCCCTCAACCGGCGCGAATTAATCAAGGTCAACATTTTACAGAATGCTGATGTTACGACAGATGAGGTTAAAGCGTTTATTGAAGACAACACCGCTATCCAGGTTGTCCAGGTGATTGGCCGGGTTCTGGTGCTGTTTAAGGTTGCGGATAACAAGGATCTCCGTGACCTCTCTAACCGTGTCGCCAAAATTTAGTAAGGAAGATTAACTATGCAGGGTTGTCAAGTGTATTCAAAAGTTAAGCCGGCGGTTAAGGTCCAGCCACTTGCTGACCAGCACCGGCGAATCGGTATTTACGGGGGGACATTTAATCCCGTTCATAATGCCCACCTCTTGGTTGCCGACCAGGTAGGCCATGCGCTGTGCCTAAATAAGGTGAAGTTAATGCCGGATGCGATTCCGCCACACGTTGACCACAAGGATGCGGTTAGCGGTGACCTCCGCTTGCAAATGCTGGAGCTTGCGATTCAAGGAAACCCGCTGCTTGGCATTGAGCGGACCGAACTAGATCGGAGTGGGGTGAGCTATACCTACGATACAATGGAGCAGCTGACCCGCCAACACCCGGATACGGACTACTACTTTATCATCGGTGGTGATATGGTTGACTACCTGGATAAGTGGCACCGGATTGATGACCTGATTAAGCTGCCCCGTTTTCACTTTGTCGGTGTGCAACGGCCGCATGCGAAGAACGCGACTAAGTACCCGGTAATTTGGGTCGATATTCCAGAAGTTGACATCAGTTCGAGTGATATTCGGGAACGAATTCGGCGGGGGCAGTCTGTCAACTACTTACTTCCGACGAAAGTTGCTGATTTTATTAAGGAGCATCATCTATACCATGACTGAGGAAATCACTTATACACACCACTACATTCCGCTTGACCGTGCTGAACTTGTTGCCCGCCTTCACGATGCATTACGTGATAAGCGTTTCCACCACGTGTTGCGGGTTGAGCAAACCGCCATCAAGCTAGCAAAGCAAAACAACGTTGACGTTGAGAAGGCCAGTATCGCTGGTTTATGCCACGATTACGCCAAGCAGCGTCCGGATGAAGACTTTATTAATGAGATCCACAAAAAGGGGCTGGACCCCGAACTGCTGAATTACGGGAACGCAATCTGGCACGGGGTCGTTGGTGCCGAGCTCATTAAGGATGAATTAGGCATCTGGGATGAGGATATTCTCAACGCGGTTCGCCACCATACCATGGGAGCGGCCGTGATGACTCCGCTTGAACAGGTTGTCTACATGGCGGACTACATCGAACCGGGCCGGGACTTCCCTGGTGTTGAAAGGGCTCGGGAGATCACTAACGCCAACTTGGGTGCGGGGGTGGCCTACCAGACTAAGCAGACCCTTGAATACCTGATTAAACACAACAGTCCAGTGTACCCGAAGACAATTGAAACCTATAATGCTTGGGTACCAGCATATAGAAAGGAAATTGAGTAAATGGAAAGCAAACAATTATTAGAAATGGTTGTTAAGGCCGCTGATGGGCGGCGGGCAGAAGACATTACCGCCCTGCAGGTTGACCAAATCAGCCCAATGGCCGACTACTTCGTGATCATGACCGGAGGATCCGACCGGCAGGTTCAGGCGATTGCCAATGCTATCATCGAAAAGGCCCACGAGAACCAGGTGGAAATTGGGAGCGTGGAAGGAAAGAACCATGCTAAGTGGGTCCTGATTGACCTGGGCGACGTCGTTGTTCACGTTTTCCGGGAAGAAACTCGGCACTTCTATAACCTGGAAAAGTTATGGTCCGAAGCACCGCTGGTCAACCTGGATAAGTGGGTTAAGGACTAATGATTTACCAGAGCTTCGCCCAACTATATGACCAGTTGTTTGACGAAACCCTTTATAAGGATTGGCGCGACTACACTCTCAAACGTTGCCCAGCCGGGTCTCTAGATGTTTTGGACTTGGCGGGTGGTGCCGGTCGGTTAGGCGTTTTATTGGCGCAGGCCGGCCTGACCGTGACGGTTGCTGACTTTTCGACGGAAATGTTGACGATTGCGAGCCAGCATGCCCAGGAGGCTGGCGTGGCCTTGAACCTGGTGGAAGCTGACATGCGTGACCTCCAGGCTTTTCCCCAGTATGACCTGGTGACGTGTTACGCCGATTCGCTGTGCTACTTACCAAATTTGGCAGACGTAAAGACGACCTTGGGGGAGGTCAAAAAGCACCTGAAAGCTGGTGGTCGCCTCCTCTTTGACGTGATCACGCCCTATCAAACGGACCAGGTTTATCCAGGGTACATGTATAACTACCAGGACGATGACCACGAGCGGGCGTTTATGTGGCAAAGCTTCGCGGATGATGACGTTGAACACGGTGTGATTCACGACCTGACCTTCTTTAACCGCCTACCGGATGGTAATTACCAACGGGTTGGGGAGACCCACTTTGAGCGTAGTTATCCCCAGTCACGGTTAATAGACGCGGTAAAGCAGGCCGGCTTTAAGCAGGTAACGGTAACGACGGACTTTGGCCGGCAGGCACCAGACGAGACGACGACCCGGTGGTTTTTTGAGTGTCAAAAGTAGGTGAGAAGATGGATGCCGTTGGGCTTGTAGTTGAATTTAATCCCTTCCATAACGGTCACCGTTACTATGTCCAAAAAGCCAAACAGGTGACGGGCGCAGACGTAGCAGTGGCTGTCATGAGCGGGGACTTTACCCAGCGTGGGGAACCGACCATTGTTGATAAGTGGCAGCGGGCCCACGCTGCGCTTTTGAACGGGGTTGACCTGGTGGTAGAATTACCCATCTGTTATGCTTGTCAGCCGGCCCACCGGTTTGCAGCGGGGGCCCTGGGCCTTTTGAACCAGTTGCAGGTCAAGAACGTGGCCTTTGGGGCTGAACATCCGGACTGGGACTTCAAGAAGTTAGTCGTCGCCGCCCGTGACTTCAACCAACAGGCGTTGAAACAATACAACGAGACTTACGCCACCCAATTTAATGACCAGCTTGCCCAACGAACCGGCGTAAGTCTAAAGGATCCCAACGATATTCTGGCATTTGCCTACACAAAGGCGGTCAGTGCCCACCACTACCCGATTAACCTGGTCCCAATTGCCAGGAAGGGGAGCAACTACCATGACGAGGAGATCCACGGTCGGATTGCGAGCGCCAGTGCCATTCGGGAGGCCGTTGCGGACCACGCTGCGTTTGCTCCTACCGTGCCACCGGCAATGTTATCGGCGCTTCAAGCTCTAGCGACGGTGCCTTCCTGGACGGCCCTGTACCCCCTTTTACGTAACCAGCTGATCCAGGCCCCTGTTGCCTCCCTGGCCCAGACCTACCAGATGGCGGAAGGACTGGAGCACCGGATGAAGGAGTTCGCGGAACGGAAATTGACCTTTCAGGGCTTCATCCATGGTATCAAGACCAAGCGTTATACCTATGCCCACCTGTTACGCCTTTGCCTATACACGACCCTCCAGCTGAACGAGGACGAAGTGGCGGCCCATATCGACCAACCCTTTATCCACATCCTCGGTTTCAACAAGCGGGGACAGGAATACCTCCACCAGGTGAAAAAGGGGGTAGCGGTGCCGATGTTTACCAAAGTCTCCCAGGAGATGAAAGAGGACCTGTATAACCTGGATTACCGGGCTGGGAAGCTTTACCAGAACTTCACACCTGCCGACCAGGACCTCAAGCACCCGCCACTGATAATTCGTTAGTTTATGGTAAAATATGAGCGGTCGTTTAGCCCGGTAAACCTGTCAAGGAAAAAGCATTGACAACCCCTGGGTGAGACTAGTATAATTGCACATGTTGCATTAGGAGGTTAGTACGATGAAATGGTCGTTAGAAGAACTACATCGTTATCAAAATGAGCCACTTCATATTCAGAGTACTTTTGATCTGAACGCATCATTGACTAAACTATTTCCGGATATTATCTTGGGGGTTACCCCCGTCAAGGTTGACGGATACGTTACTTATGACGGCGGCGATGCGACGGTAAGTGCCAATGTTAAGACGACACTGACAGTCCCATCCAGCCGTTCACTGACTCCTGTTGAGCTCCCGCTTGACTTTAACTTCACCGAGACTTATATTGATGATCGCAGCCACTTTTCCCGGTATGAAGATGATGAAGTTGTCTTCTTACTGAAGGATCGTGAGCTGATTGACTTCGATACCGCCTTGGCGGAGAATATCGTTGAGCAGGTTCCACTCCGGGTCCTTTCTGCGGATGAGAAAGCCGGGAAGCCAATGCCAAGCGGTAAGGGCTGGTCCGTCATCGCTGAAGATGACTATGCGGCAGACAAGCAGAAGAATAAAAAAGTTGATCCACGTCTCGCGAAGTTACAAAAGTTATTGCCTGATCAGGATGATAAAAAGTAGCGGACGGTTAAAAACCATTTGTGGATAATTAATTATTAGGAGGTGTCAAACATGGCTGTACCAGCACGGAAGACTTCAAAAGCTAAGAAGCGTATGCGTCGGGGTCACATCAAGTTGAACGTCCCTGGCTTAACTCCTTGCCCAAACTGTGGTGAACTTCGTAAGTCCCACATGGTATGCCCTAACTGCGGCTACTACGATGGCAAGCAAGTTATCAACACTAACAACTAATTATTTTAAGAAAAGATCATTCTTTAGGCGCCGGACCTGGGATGGTCTTTTTATTTTTTAAAGACAATTTATAAGGAAAATCACCATAAATTCGCGCCTTACCCTGGGGTTTATTAGAAAATTGTGATAAAATTGTTCTGTTAATTTAATGAGAATAATAGGCAAAAATTTATAGTAGGTGAAATTGATGAGTCGAATTTTAATTATTGAAGACGAAGAAAATTTAGCAAATTTCGTGAACTTGGAACTAAAACACGAGGGTTACGAAACCGATGTTGAACTTGACGGTCGGGCCGGGCTAGACGCAGCCTTGAACCAGGACTTCGATGTGATCCTGCTTGACCTGATGTTGCCAGAATTGAATGGGATTGAAGTTGCCCGGCGGGTCCGGGAATTAAAGGATACCCCGATTATCATCATGACCGCTCGGGATTCCGTTATCGACCGGGTCTCTGGTCTTGACCACGGGGCTGATGATTACATCGTCAAGCCGTTTGCCATTGAAGAGTTGCTGGCACGGGTCCGGGCCCTTCTTCGGCGGATTAGCATTGAAGATGGTAATAATAAGGAACACCAGACAACGGTGAACTACAAGGACCTGACAATTGAGAAGGAAAACCGGGTTGTTCGTCGTGGCGATGAGGTTATCAACCTGACGAAGCGGGAGTACGAACTGTTGTTGATCCTGATGGAAAACATTAACGTTGTCATGTCACGGAAGGAGTTGCTCAGCAAGGTCTGGGGTTATGACTCCAAAGTTGAGACCAACGTGGTTGACGTTTACATCCGTTACCTGCGGAACAAGATTGATCGTCCCGGCGAAAAGAGTTACATCCAAACCGTCCGGGGCACCGGTTATGTGATCCGTTCCTAGAGCTCGTGAGTTACTATGAAAAGTCAGAAAAACGGTAAACGATTTGTCTCTTTAAGGCTGAAGTGGGCCATCGGGACCGCCGTGGGTTCGCTGATTATCTTTTTCATTGTGGCTATTGCAATGTTCACTTCCTTTACCCAAAACCTCTTTCAGCAGGAAAGGAGTCTGTTAAACCAGGGGATGGACAACATCAGTCAACCCTTGGCAAAGAACGACCGGCCCTTGACCAAGCACTCAATCGAACAGGTCTTGGACCCGAACAATGACCATTCCTTTGTCAGGGGGGCGGATTACCGCCGGCCGGTGGTGAAGGAATTAAGCGACGGCCACCTGCTGGTTAATATCTATAATCCGCAGGGAAAGTTGCTCCTGTCGACTGGGCACTTAGAGGGGAAACCGTCCCTCGTCAACGAACGTCAGGTACGGATTGCCCAGGGAAAGCACCACAAAATTTTGCTTGGCCATATGCCAATCTATTCTCATGATACCCAGCGGGTAATTGGTTACCTGCAAATTGAAAACAACCTCAATTCCTACGCGAAGAGTTACCGCCAACTGCGGCTGGTCAGCATCATGGCCCTATGCCTCGTTGTTTTAGCAAGTGGCCTTCTCGGCTATGCCTTGTCCTACTTCCTGTTACGGCCCCTTGGCGATATTCACGACACAGTTAAGGTAATTAGTAAGGACCCGACGAAGGATGTCCGGGTGCCAGTCAGCAACCGGAACGATGAATTGGCGGAACTGATTGACATGTTTAACGACATGCTGGACCGAATGCAGCGTTATATCGAACAGCAGAGTCAGTTTGTCAGCGACGTCAGCCATGAGCTCCGCACCCCGGTTGCCATCATCCAGGGGCACCTTGATATGTTGGAACGGTGGGGGAAGGATGATCCCCAGGTTCTCGGCGATTCTCTAAAGGCCTCCTTAATTGAGACTAAGCGGATGAAGAACCTTGTCCAGGAGATGCTGGACCTTAGCCGAGCCGAACAGGTTGAAATCAACTACCGCAATGAAAAGACGGTTGTCAATGACGTTGTCCACCAGGTCTTTAATAACTTTAAGATGCTTTATCCGGAGTTTACCTTCAACCTTGATGATGACCTGGATGAGAAGATCACGGTCAACATTTACCGTGACCACCTTGAACAGGTCCTGGTAATCCTGTGCGATAACGCTGTTAAGTACTCCCAGGACCGCAAGGAGATTCATATCACCCTTTCACGGGGGATGAACACCATCGAGATTGGTATTCAAGACTTTGGTGAGGGGATTGCCCCCGAGGATGCTAAACGCGTCTTCGACCGCTTCTACCGGGTTGATAAGGCCCGGAGCCGGAAGAAGGGGGGCAATGGCCTGGGCCTCTCGATTGCTAAGCGCCTGATTGAGGGCTACCACGGGTCAATCAGTCTGGAAAGTTCACCCGGTGCGGGATCACTTTTTAAGATTGTCCTGCCGATTGTTGAGGATTCAGAGTCACTGAAATAAAAAAATGAGTTTCAACGTTCAAAACGTTGAAACTCATTTTTTATTACCATTTTTTGGTCCGTTCCCTAGTAATAACAAGTGCGATGATGAAGACCAGTAGCTCTGTCACCGGAACGGCTGCCCAAACCCCATTAATCCCTAGTGTGTGGGCTAGTAACAAGATCATCGGCAGGAGGATGATGTAACCCCGCAAGAGTGACAGGGTAAATGATGCCCGCGGCATGTCAATGGCCGTCAGGAACAGGATTAACATCAGGTTCAGGGCAATAAAGAAGATTCCCGTAAAGTAAATCGGTAGTCCGGTGCTGGCGTAAGCGGCCAGCTGGCTGGAATTAGTTGTGTTAAAGAGGCTGATAATCTGCTGCTTGAAAACAATCAGGATGATAAAGTTAATCACCGCCAAGCTCAGGGTGATTTGAATGCCCCGTTTAAGGGCCTGCTTAACATTGGCAAAGTGGCCCGCACCAAACTCCCGGCTGGCAATTGGTTGTACCCCAAGGGCCACCCCGTTGGAAATGGCCAAGACCACGATGGCGATGTTGGAGACCACCCCATAGGCCGCCACTGCGTAATTGTTGGCTAGGGCTAAAAAGACCCGGTTGAAGAAGTAGATGCTGATCCCGTTACTCATTTCGTTTAGTGCGGCCGCGATACCCAGACTCGCCGCCTTGGCCAGGTTACGGATTTCTGGCAGCTGCCAGTGAAGGGTAAGCTGGCGACCTTTGAAGTGGCGGTGCCTGGTGAGTACCAGGAGGCTAATCATGGGCGAAACCAAGGCGGCAAGCGCGGCCCCCTCAATCTTTAGTCCGCAGCCAAAGATCAGCAACCAATCGATGACAATCACGGAAAGGGTTTCGGTAAGGGTCGCCTTCATCGTCAGTGTCGGGTTATTATCGTTGCGGACAAAGTTGACCGAGATGTAACTACACATGTAAAGGGGCCCACTCCAGGCAATGATTCGCAGGTAGGTGATTGACATCGCCCGGGTCTGCTCATCGGCCCCTAAGAAGTCAACGACGGGATGGGCAAAGATGGTTAACAAGATGGCCAGTACCACCCCGAAAATCCCGGCAAAGGTGATTAGCTGGCTAAAGAGGTCTTTGACCCGTTCAGGGTGCTGGACCTTATTGAGCGAGAACATGGTGGCGCCACCGACACCCAGTAAGAGCCCGGTCGCGTTAAAAATGCTAAAGACTGGTAACACGATGTTCAGGGTGGCCAGGCCAAAAGCCCCCGCAGCAATCGAAATAAAAAGGGTGTCGATAATTACGTATAACGACAACCCTAAAGTAGCGATGACATTCCGCGTGACGTAGTGGCGAACCTCACCGTTAATTGAACTATTCATTTAGATCGTCCTCCTCGCGCTCTCGTCTCCCAACACGTGGTTGGGCGCCTGTCGGAGAACTATAAAGTAACTTCAGCAAAACCCGGCGATTTTGCAACCCTTATTTACAAATATCTATCTTACAGGATTTTTGCCCGGCTTTTCAACTGTTTAGATTAAAATCCCGTGGCAGTGGTCAACCTCATGCTGGACAATTTCAGCAGCAAAGCCGTCCAAGGACAGCTCAGTGACCTGCCAGTTTTCGTTGCGGAAACGAACCTTAATCTTTTGGTAGCGGGTGGTTGGGCGCTGACCAGGCAAGGAAAGACAGCCTTCCTTGGTTTGGTAGGGGCCCTGTTTGCTAATGATGGTGGGGTTGAACATGACAACCGGGAGGGGACCCAGCTTGGCAATAATCACTTGCTTGGTGATGCCAATCATGTTGGCCCCCATCCCCACGCAGCGGTCAGCATTTGCCCGGAGGGTATCGCGGAGGTCATTAGCGAGTGGCAGGTCGGCTCTGGTTGCCGGTTGGCAGGGCCGGGAGAGAATCATTGTGTCCTTATTAATTGCTTTGATCAATTTAATCCTTCTTTCTAAAAAGGTGGCTGGAAGAAAATTTCGCTTTTTCCCAGTCACCTTTATTTTTCAAATATTACAACGCAGCTATTTGCTTTTGTAAGCACGCCTTTTGCGTCTTGCGTAAGACGACGCTGGCTAATTACTTGTGGTGGTGTTGCTTACCAGCATTCCGTTGCCGGTTCCGCTTTTCACGTTCCACCGTCTTTTGAGATGTGGCACCCGGCTTCTTGAGCTGGTCAATTGCCGCCGACGTTGCATTTGCTGCTGGCGCGGTCTTGGGTGCTTCCGGCATCTTGATGGGGTTCTTCTTAGCCTCTTCTTCGATCCGCTTCCGGATACGTGGCCGGTAGGCATTGACCATCAGGGTTTGCAGGATGGCGAAGAGCCCACCAATGAAGAAGTAGAGCCCTAAACCGGCGGATGAGGTCAGCGAGATAAAGAAGGTCATAAACGGACTCATCCAGATGGCCATCTTCATTTGCTTCTTCTGTTCTTCCGGAACACCGACAAGGCCCAGGTAACTCTGAACCGCGTAGGCGATGAAGGACAGGACAGCGAAGATAAAGCTAGGCTTCCCTAAGGCAATTCCGAAGAAGGTCGCGTGGTAGAGGTCTGGGGAATAACGAATTGCGGCGTAGAGGGCGGCAAAGACAGGCAGCTGAATCAACAGCGGCAGGCAACCAATTCCCCCGGTCAGACTGATGTTGTTATCCCGGTAGAGGGCCATCATCTGTTGACTAACTGCGGCCTGCTCTTCCGGTGTCTTAGCAGCCTTCTGTTTGGCGGTCAGCTCCTTAATCAGCGGCTGAACCCGGGCCATCTTTTCCTGGGTGATCGTTGACTTCTTCATCTGCGAGAACATGACCGGCAAGAGGATCATCCGGACAACCACGACAATCACGATAATTGCCCAGCCGTAGTTGTTGCCAAAGTGAGCGGCCAGCCATTCCATCAGGTGCTGCATGGGCTTAGCCATGTAGTCGTACACGAAACCGTACGGCTTACCGCTCTTCGTAGTACGGACACAGCCACTCAGTACGAAAAGCATCGTGGTTAAGAGCCCCACAACGGTAATTCTTTTATGCTTCATTTATTATTTTCTCCTTGTTATATAGTTACAAACATGACATATCTTAACCTAAAATGCGCTTAAATTCTAGGTAGGACGCTCAATTAACGCCGAATTGTGAAAGTCTGACCATAGTCTTGGCACCGGCCCGTGGTGACCTGGCAGTCAACCACCCGGGCGTATGGGGTGGGTCCCGCCTTTACCCTCTTGATAAATTGTTGGACTTGGTCTTCTTGTCCCTGAACCTCGATATAGACCTGGCCGCTGGGCAGGTTTCTAACAAAGCCAGTGACCTTGAACTGGCGGGCAATGTTCATGCATCCCCAGCGGAAGCCAACGCCCTGGACGATTCCACTAATTGTAAGCTGATAGTTAACCATTTCAATTCTCCTTAAGCAAAATTTATGAAATGATGAATGGGTTGCTAGTATTGTACAACATTTTTCATGGTATAATTATGTGATAAGAAAGGTTGTTTAACTAATGGAAGAATTAACTTCGGTTCATAACCAACACGTTAAGAATTGGAAAAAGTTGCAGACAAAGAAGTACCGCCGGCAGAGTGGGGAATACCTGCTTGATGGATGGCACTTAGTCAATGAGGCCCTGAAGGCGGGGAACCAGATCAATCAGCTGATTGGTACAGAGGATCAGCTGGCAGCCCACCCCGACTTGCAGGAACAGGCGGGGGCAACCTACGTCGTCACTGAGGAAATCATGAAGCACATTACCGACACGGTAACCCCCCAGGGAATTGCCGCGGTGGTGGACCTGCCGGATGCCCACCGGGTGCCGGAAAAGATTACCGGCGCCTGGCTCTTCTTGGACCGTGTTCAAGATCCCGGAAACGTCGGCACAATGGTCCGGACCGCTGATGCGGCGGGCTTTGCTGGGGTCGTTGTCAGCAACCGGTCGGCTGATATCTTTGGCCCCAAGGTTGTCCGGTCAATGCAGGGTAGTCAGTTCCACCTGCAGCTTTTGGAGGGTGACCTGAAAAAGTGGATTGCCGACTTTAAGAAGGTTGGTGCCCCTGTTTATGGGACCCAACTGAACCCGGCTGCAAAGAACTTCCGCACGGTTAAACCTGGATCGACCTTTGCCTTGATTATGGGGAACGAGGGCCAGGGGATGGACCAGCAGCTACTTGCCCAGACCACTGCCAACCTCTACATCCCAATGCGGGGTGAAGCCGAGTCGTTGAACGTTGCTGTGTCAGCGGGAATCTTAATGTTCCAGTTGAACCAGCAATTAGGTTAAGTCGTTATTGTTTAAAATAGTTGCCTGATTAGGTATGATAAGTACCAACCGGATGAAAAGGGGTATTACATGAAAACAGAGAATGAATGGCGTAACGACAAGGAGTATGTAGCGATTATTAGTGACCTGTTAGCCCAACCGGCAGTTCAAAAGCTGGCCAACTACACTCAGCACCATCATTCTAACCGCCTTCAGCACTCAATTGCGGTTTCTTACGATAGTTACAAGATCGCCAAAAGAATGCATTTGGACTACCGGAGCACGGCCCGGGCTGGCTTGTTGCACGACCTGTTCTATTATGACTGGCGGACAACGAAGTTTGACTTAGGTACCCACGCCTTTATCCATCCACGGGTAGCACTGCGGAATGCAGAGAAGATTACCCCATTGAATAAGAAGGAAAAGGATATTATCCTAAAGCACATGTTTGGCGCCACGATGGCGGTTCCCCGCTATCCAGAGAGTTTGATTGTCTCCTTAGTCGATGACTTTGAGGCGGAGCACGAATTCTTTGGCCCCCTGCGGGCAAAGCTGCGGCGGAAGATCAAGAAGCGCCGGATGCGGACAACTTGGTAGAAAGGAGTGTTATGATGCCAAAATTAGCTGAAGAAAAGGTAGCTGATGGTGACTGTAAACTGTGCCCAAAGTTTACGCAGACATTTATGATGCTTGGCAAGAAATGGAATGGGTTGATTATTGAGGTTCTCCTGGAGAATCCCCAATTACGGTTCAAAGACATTGCAAATGCAATTACCAAGTGTAGTGACCGGGTCCTGTGTGAACGGCTCAAGGAGTTGGAGGACGAACAGATCGTCATCCGTAAGACCTATCCAGGAACGAGCCGGGTCGAGTACGCGTTGACGGCCCGGGGTCAGGAATTAGCCCCCGTGATGAAGGCCGTCCACCAGTGGAGCGACAAGTGGTGCTAATTTCCGCTTGACCTTCGCCGGATGAGTGTTTACAATATTGGGTATGAAAAAGGCGTTGACGAAAACTAGTAGCCAGTCGGGCCCGTTAGAGAGCCACCACGGATTCTGAGAGTGGTGGTCAGTGCGCAAAGGTGAATTTCATTTTCCGAGCTGATACGTAATGGTATTCCGGTTGATCACCGTTATTTAGATTGACTAAGTGTACTAGCTATCCGTAGCTAGTAAACTAGGGTGGTACCGCGAAGCTTCGTCCCTATTGGGATGGAGCTTTTTTGTTTGTTCAAAGGAGTTGAAAAAATGGGATTAAGAGATAAGTTAACGGAACTTCGTGAGCAAGGTCTTGAAGAAATCAAGAACTCTAAGGACCTCAAGAAGATCAACGAAGTTCGGGTCAAGATGCTTGGTAAGAAGGGCCCCATCACGAGTGTCCTGCGGGGAATGCGTGATTTAAGTGCCGAGGAACGGCCGGTGGTCGGTCAGTTTGCCAACAAGGTTCGTGATGACCTGACGGAAGCTATCGAGGCACGCCGGACTGAGTTGGAACAGGCGGCCCTGAATGCCGAACTGGCCGCCGAAAAGGTGGACGTTACCCTGCCGGGGACCCCGGTTGCCCAGGGGCAGTCACACGTGATCCAACAGATTATCGACCAAGTCGTGGACCTCTTCGTTTCCATGGGTTACGAAGTGGCCGTGGGGGATGAAGTTGAGCAGGAAGTTTACAACTTTGAAAAGCTGAACCTGCCTAAGGACCACCCCGCTCGTGACATGCAGGATACCTTCTATGTAACCCCTAAGGTACTGATGCGGACCCAAACCTCACCAATGCAGGCGCGGATGCTGGAAAAGCATGACTTTAGCCAGGGGCCATTAAAGATGATCTCACCAGGGAAGGTTTACCGGCGTGATACTGACGATGCCACCCACAGTCACCAGTTCAACCAGATTGAAGGGATGGTTGTTGGTAAGCACATTACCATGGCCGACTTGAAGGGGACACTGGAAGTTGTTGCCCAGTCCCTCTTCGGCGATAAGCTCCAGGTTCGTCTGCGGCCAAGTTACTTCCCGTTCACGGAACCATCCGTCGAAGCTGACATTACCTGCTTTAACTGTATGGGGAAGGGCTGCGCAATTTGTAAGCACACCGGCTGGATTGAAGTCCTTGGTGCAGGAATGGTCCACCCGAACGTCTTGAAGATGTCCGGAGTTGACCCTGAAGAATTTGGCGGCTTTGCCTTTGGTCTGGGTCCAGACCGTTTTGCAATGCTGAAGTACGGGGTCGATGATATCCGGAACTTCTACCAAAATGACGTCCGTTTCCTGAACCAGTTCGATGAGAAAGGATAATCTAAATGAAAGTATCATACCAATGGCTTAAAGAATATTTAGACATTGACGTTGCTCCCCGCGACCTGGCAGAAAAGATCGCCCGGACTTCCGTTGACATCAATGATGTTTACTCCCTGAGTGATGGCCTTAAGAAGATCGTGGTTGGTGAAGTAGAAACCTGCGAACCCCACCCAGACTCTGACCACCTTCATGTTTGCCAAGTTAACGTGGGTGAAGATGAACCAATTCAAATTGTCTGTGGTGCACCCAATGTTGCTGCCGGTGAGAAGGTAATTGTTGCCCTCCACGGTGCCCGGATTGGCGACAACGTCAAGATTAAGCGGGGCAAGATCCGTGGTGTCCAATCTAACGGGATGCTGTGTGCCCTCCAGGAACTGGGCTTCAGCGATAAAATTGCGCCTAAGGATTATGACGAGGGAATTTACCTCCTGCCGGATGATGCCAAGCCTGGTGACAGTGTCTTCCCTTACCTTGGAATGGATGACACCATCATCGATACTGACGTTACGCCTAACCGTGGTGATATGCTGAGTATCTACGGCAACGTTAATGATATCGCCGCCTTTTACGGCCTCAAACCCCACTTTAAGGAGCTGGCCATTAAGAAGGAGGGGGACGAAAAAACTGCGGACCTCGTTAAGGCCACCGTTAATGACGATAAAATTGCCCCAACCTATAAGCTGCGGATCATCAAGGGGGTCAAGATCGCTGATAGTCCCCTCTGGATGCAGATTAAGCTGTGGAATTCGGGAATTCGACCGGTTAACAACGTGGTTGACGTCACCAATTACATCCTGTTGAAGTATGGCCAACCACTACACAGTTACGACTATGATAAGCTGCCAGGTCACCAGTTTAGTGTGCGGCACGCTAATAAAAATGAGAAGTTCACAACCCTGGATGGGGACGAACAGACCCTGATTGAAAATGATATCGTGGTTACTGCCGATGACCAGCCAATTGCACTGGCCGGAACCATGGGTGGTGAAGGAACCGCCGTTGCCGATGACACTACAACGGTTGCCCTGGAAGCCGCTATTTTCGACCCAATCATGGTTAGAAAACAGGCCCGTCGTCTTGACCTCCACAGTGAATCTTCCATGCGTTTCGAACGGGGAATTAATCCGGCAACGGTTGAAACGGCCCTGAACGAAGCAGCTGAGCTAATTAGTGAACTGGCCGGTGGTGAAATTACCCAAGGGATCGTTACCGCCAGCGAAAAACCGGCCCAAGACAAGCAGATTACCCTTTCTTTGAGCAAGGTTAACCATGTCTTAGGGACTGACCTGAAGATGGCTGAAGTTACGGATATCTTCAAGCGGCTGGCCTTCCCGGCAACGGTATCTGGGGATGACCAAATTGTTGTGACCGTGCCGGCCCGGCGGTGGGACATCTTTGTTGCGGCTGACCTTTACGAAGAAATTGCCCGGATTTATGGTTATGACAACTTGCCAGCCACCCTGCCGGTTATGACACGGAACCATGGTGGCCTGACCGCCCGGCAAAAGTTTATCCGGGCCAGCCGTCACGACATGGAAGGCATGGGATTAGACCAGGCAATCAGTTACTCCCTCACAACGGTCGAAAAGGCTAAGCAGTTCCAAATTGACCCCGTCGACGAACCAATGAAGCTTGACTTCCCAATGAGCTCTGACCACGTTGCTACCCGGATGAGCATCATCAGTGGCCTTTTGATTGACGTTGCCTACAACGTTGCCCGGAACGTCAATGATGTAGCCCTCTATGAAGAGGGACGGGTCTTCTTGCCAAAGGGTGGCGAACGCCCAGAGGAACAAGAACACCTGGCGGCCGCAATTACGGGGCACCTGCTGGCTAACTCTTGGCACCTTGATGACCAGCCGGTCGACTTCTTCCAAGTAAAGGGAATTGTGGAACGTTACCTCCACAACCTGGGAATTGCTGGTGAAATTGCCTACGTTGCTGATGACCAGCGTCCTGAAATGCACCCCGGGCGGACGGCGGACATCTTAATTGATGGCCAGCTGGTCGGTTTTGTGGGTCAGGTTCACCCAACGGTTGCAAAGGACTACAAGATTCCTGAGACCTACGTCTTCGAGCTCAACCTGGAAGACTTGATTGCTGCTGATAAGGTGGCTAACGAATACCACCCAATCAGTAAGTACCCGGCAATCACCCGGGATATTGCCCTCTTGGTTGATAGGGACGTTACCAACGCGGACGTCTTGGCAGTCATTAAGAAACGGGGCGGCGCCTTCTTGAAGAATGTCCACCTCTTCGACGTATACAGTGGCCTCCACCTGCCAAAGGGGAAGAAGTCACTGGCCTACACCTTGACTTACCAAGATGTTCACAATACATTGACGGAAGATCAGGTTAACAAGGCCTTTGATAAGGTTACTAACGCCTTAGTTGATGACCTTGGTGCTGAAATTCGTTAATAGCAAATAAAAGAGAAGAAGCCGGAAAAAAAGCATCGGAGCGCGCCTTTGGCTAGTATAGGACGATCGATGGCACGGAACGAGCCAATGGTCCTCCATAACTAGACACGAGGGGCGCGCTTTTTTTCCGCAATTACTATATAATATTTGAAAAACAAGGACTGGTGGGGACCAAATGCAAGAAGATAAACTAAGACGACAAAACCGCCTTGTCCTGGTCCTCTTGGCCTTACTAGTGGTGGTCGGCCTGGGGATTCACCAGTATTTCAACTATGCACTGACCCCGGTTAACCGCTCCAGTATGGCTCGCGTGACGGTGACGATTCCGCAAGGTGCTACTGATGACCAGGTTGCCGCGATCCTGAAGAAACACGGCTTAATCCGGAGTAGGTATGTCTTCAGCTACTACCTGCAAACACACAAGACGAGCGGTGTGAAGGCTGGACACTTCACCTTACGGCAGTCGTCTTCCGTGCCCCAGATTGCCAGTCGTCTCCAGGAGAACCAAGCGGCTAAGCGCCACTAGTCGGTTGATGAGGGCCCAATTGTGCTGTATACTATTTCAGATTAAATTTTTTAAGAGGGGTAAAAACAGTTAAATGAATTCTCAAGTTAAAACGCGCCCAATCATTATTGGGGTAACTGGTGGTTCGGGTAGTGGTAAGACTACCGTTAGCCGGGCAATCTACAACGAACTGAAGGGTAAAGACATCCAAATCATTACCCAGGATACCTACTACAACGACCAGGCAAACATGACGATGGCAGAGCGGAAAAAGGTCAACTACGACCACCCGCTGGCCTTTGACACCGACCTGTTGATTGAACAGTTGGCCGCCCTGCGTAACAACCAGGCCATCGAGATGCCGGTTTACGATTACAAGAAGTATACCCGGACGAACAAGACCGTTCACGTTGAGCCTACCGAGATAATCATCTTAGAGGGGATCTTGATCCTCGATGATGAACGACTTCGTGACCTGATGGATATTAAGGTTTACGTTGATACAGATGACGATATTCGCCTGATTCGCCGGATTAAGCGGGACATGAACGAACGGGGCCGGTCGCTGGATTCAGTCATTAACCAGTACCTGGCAACGGTCAAGCCGATGTTCCACCAGTTTATTGAACCAACGAAGCGGTACGCTGACTTGATTGTGCCCGAAGGTGGGGAAAACCACGTGGCCATTGACCTGTTGACCACCAAGGTCCGGGATATTCTGGTTAAGCGTGGTCACACCCTATAAATCTGTTTACAAGCTTGGCAATAAATGGTAATGTTACCACTGAATTATTTTAGAGGAGTGTATTGTTATGGCTGAAGAAAAAACGTTTCCAATGACCCTGGAAGGGAAAAAGAAACTGGAAGATGAACTCGAAGAATACAAAATGAAGCGCCGTCCCGAAGTTATCAAGCGCATTAAGATTGCCCGTAGCTACGGTGACCTGTCCGAAAACTCAGAATACGAATCAGCAAAGGACGAACAGGCAATGGTTGAAAGCCGGATTGCCCAAATCGAAAACATGCTGCAGTATGCAGAAATCATCGACAACGAAGATGTTGACAAGGATGAAGTTTCCATGGGTCGGGAAGTGACCTTTAAGGAGCTGCCGGACGAAGAACCTGAAACCTACACCATCGTTGGTGAATCAGAATCTGACCCCTTGAACGGCAAGATTTCTAACGAATCACCAATGGCCAAGGGTCTCTTGGGCCACAAGGTCGGCGAAGAAGTCGAAATTGAAATTCCAAGTGGCACGATGAAGGTCAAGATCTTGGAAGTTAAGTAATTAATGAAGGTCGCTAGCGTTTGTTTTCAAATGCTAGCGGCCTTTTCTTGTTGCTGCTCTTTCAAGATTAATACAATACCTTGATTTTCCCTTACATTTAGGCAAAAGGATTGGGATTTTGCCTTAAACATGGTAAGGTTAATGGTATGAAAGTGCTACCATTAGTGATGGCATAATAAGGGGATGTTTACATGAAATTAATTATTACGGATGAAGCGAGCAAGTGGTTCAAGAACGAACTAGGATTGCAGGACGGCAACGGGATCAAGTTCTACGGGAAGGTCTATGGCTTTACGGAAGTTCACCACGGCTTTTCACCGGCCTTCAATCGTGAGGACAAGCCAATTGAGCCTATCCTTGAGGAAGTAAAGGATGGCATCAACTACCACATTGACGGCCTGGATGAGTGGTTCTTTAAGGGCCTGGTCACCACGGTTGACTATAATGCAAAGACTGATGGTCCGGTCTTCCACTTTAAACACGAAAATAATGAGGACCAGCCCGACGTTGCGGGGATTAGTAAGGAAGATGAGGAACACCCGGACGCTTCCACCGGTGCATCGCAACATTAGGAATCTAAAATAACCTAAAAATAGTTCGAAGTGAATCAAGTATTTAGAAAGCATAAAGGGGACTCTAGTGGTCGGAAAATCCGAACGCTAGAGTCCCCTTTGTGTATGGTATTGTAGTATTTTAACGTGTGGTGTACTGTTGGCGCTTAACAATAATGATGGTTCCGGTTAGGCAGACGAGGCTGATGAGCGCCCCGGCAAGCAGGTATGGTGGCCGGTAGAATATCGTTACCTGGTGGTGGCCCGGTGACATCGGCACAGCCATGAAGGTACCGAGGACGGTCCTGCTCGTTGTTGGTTGACCATCAACGAGCACATGCCAACCCTTGGCTGCCGGAATCGTGGTCATCAGGACGCTTTGACCGCGATGGATGTTGACGGTCCCACTAATTCTAACATTTGAGAAGTGGCTGATCTTCAACGGTGACTGCTTAAGCGTCTTCAGACTAGCGTTAAACGGCCGCTGGTTTAGCCGGTAGACACTGACGTTTTGTAACCAGGCAGCTTGGTGCTTGAGACGCATGGTGATTGTCACCGGCTTGCCCTTCTGGTGGTGGGCGAGGTTAATAACGATGGTATCCCGGTAATTCTTTGTCTGGGCAAAGGCCTTCCGGTTAACACTCAGCCGGATGTCGTCAGCTGCCTCGGGCCCCACGGTCAGGTAGTAAGAATCATTGGTTGGTGGGTTAAAGGTCAGCTTGATGGCCGCCGGTTTCAAGAAGTCCTTGCGGCGGAATGTTGTGCCCGTAATCTGCCTTGCTGACTGAACGTTTTCAAAGCGGACCGCGGTAAAATTCTGGACAGCAAAGAGGGAGTGGTTGATTGGCCGCCCCGCCAATGCCTGCATGATTTGGGACTGGTAATTGACCGGGTCCAGGGTCGTGTGAGCGAGACTAAGGATCTCGTTGCTGGCCCCAAAGGCAATTGGCAGACTATTCGGGTTACGTTGGATCCTAACCTTACTGGTAGAAGCACTCGTTGCCAGTCCGTTCCAGTCTGGCCGGTAGCCAGAGCGTGGCATCAATGGGGTTGACGGGTCCTTCTTGGTCATCGTGTATTTAAAGCCCAGCAGTGCATCGGTGACCTGGGTCCCGTTGGAGTAAGTGACGAAGCCGTCGCCGGCGGGTTGACCGATTGCTCCCATAAAGTCCGGGAGGGCCGGTTCTAGGGTAGAACCAAAGTGGTCACCCGAGTTGAAGTCGGCCTGGAAGGGGTCGTCCTTGGTCCGGGTGAAAGTTTTAGCCACCCGGAAAAGGCCCTGGTCGTGCTGCCTAATTTTCTGGCTGGCCTGGTCAAGCTGGTTAGTGTAGGTTGCAAACTCTTTTTGGGAGACGTAGGCAATGTTGTTCAGGCTAGTAAAGGCGGCGGTGGCAACATCGCAACAGGCTAGGCAGATCAAAAGAAGGTCATACAATCCCGGAGTGTTTCGCCGGTTCAAAAGGAGGTAGACCAGGCTGATTCCAGCAAAGCTAATCCCGATGATCCGTTGGTCGGTACTGATGTATGACAGCTTAAGGGTCCCGGTGTAGGCAAAGATGGCAACGGTAAGCACCGAGAGGCATAGGACCTGCCACGGGGCCGGCCGGTAGTCAACCTGGAGGGTGCGGGCTGCTAGTAAGATGCACCAGCAGCAGAAGACAAAGGAGAAGCGGTAGGGGTACCAGACCGGAAACTGCCCAGCATGCCAGAGAAGGTCTAATGGTTCGTAGCAAAATGACAGGAGGAAGAAGATGGTCACACCCGCGGCGACAATCCGCTGGGTCCACTTGACGCGGGTATTAAAGAAGTAAAGGGCAAAACCGAGGATCATGATCATACCGATGTAGATGTTGGGCTGCCCCTTCGGCATCTGGTCGAAGTTGAAGGAACCCGGAACGAGTTTTGCCAGCATCTTCAACGGGAAGTACTCAAACCGGCTCCTGATTACGTTCTCAGTATAGGTGCCCTTACTTTGACTGAGGGCAAAGATTGTCGGCAGCAATACGACCGCGGCAATCCCGGCCGCAAGTAGTGAGGACCAGGCATAGCGGAGGAAGGCCATTCCCCGGGTCTTCCAACTGTCCAGGACCGGGAGTTGCCAGATGATAATCAAGAGGGTGAACAGGCAGACCATCCAGGCCATGTAATAGTTGTCGACCATCATTACCGCCAACCAGGCAATGTAGGTGCCGACCTGCCCTTGGTGGATTAGTTTAAACAACCCCCAGATAATCAGGGGAAGGATCACCAAGACATCCAACCAGATCATGTTTAACTGGTTGGCAATCATCCAGCCGTTTAGTGCATAAGCAGTGCTAAATGCCCAGATCCGTGGGCCACGTTGCCAGCCAGTCTTGTCAATCAACCAGGCAAAGGAAAGCCCCGCCAAACCGTAACGGAGAAGGAGGATGACCATTATCCCGCTGGTCAAAAATTTACCGGGAAACGCCAGTAAAATCAGGTTGAGGGGACTGAAAAGGTAGTAGGCGTTGGTCGCCCACATTTCACCGCCCAGGCCCTTGCTAAACGAATAGATTAAAGAGGACGGGTGGTGGAGAAGACTATTACGAAAGTAGGAAAAGAAGTCGATATACTGTTGCCCCAGGTCGACAGTTAAGAGGCTGCTACCACCAAAGGGTGCCATTTGGCGGTAGGCAAAGTAACTACCCATGATCAAAACGGGCAGTAGGAAGCTTCCCCACAGAACGATGGATCGTTTACTTATCTTTGACGTTTGTAACACAACAAATTCCCCTTTTAGTCATTTTTTACACGTAGGTCACATTATATAACGAAAAATGTGTTTAAATATCGACGGAAGTTAAATTTAGGTAAATCTGAAGGGAAGTAGTTCAAATTTTACCAAATAAAGAGTATTATTCTTGTGTTAGTAGTGGCGTTTGCCTGCGCAAAATAACAAAATTTGTTAAAATAGTATTCACTACAATGAAGGAGAATTTGATCCGGTGAAAATTTTTGATCGAATGAAGAACCTATTTGGTTCACGAAGTAATAATAAAAAGCGGAATGCTCAGTCGATTATCCCGTTTCGGTTAAACTTCTTGTTGTGGGTTGTCGGAATTCTGTTACTGGCCCTTGCTGCCCGCCTGTTTTACCTCCAGGTGCTCAACGGGACGGCATACAAAGCTGAGGTCAAACGGTCTGATACTTCCATCCAGACTAACAACGTCCAGCGGGGGATGATCTACGACTCCCGGGGGAAGGTGTTGGTCGGTAACCAGACCCACCAGGCGATAACCTACACTAAGGGGCCGGATGTGACTTCAGCAGACCTCTATAAGATTGCTAACCGCCTCGGCAAATACGTGTCGGTCTCCAATAAGAATTCGCGGTTGACGGACCGGAACGAAGAGGATTACTTCCTCGCTGATAAGGGCCGGTTAAAGCAGGTCCTAAAGCACGTTAAGACTTCAGACAGTGACTCTGACGATAATAAGTACAACAAGGCTCTGAAGTACCTGAGTGCCCACCCATCTGCTTGGCACCTGACGAAGCAGCAAAAGAACAATGCCCGGATTTATGCGGCAATGAGCGGGGCCTACTCCCTTTCCACAACCTATATCAAGGAAACGGGTGTTACCGCTAAGGAACTGGCTCAGGTTGGTGAACACCTTGGCGAGATGCCGGGGGTTAAAATTGGAACCGCCTGGACGCGAAATTATCCGCAGGGGAAGAACTTCCAGTCCTTTACCGGGAGCGTTTCGACGACTGGGTTGCCGAGTGATGAGGTTAACTCCTTACTGTCACAGGGGTATTCCCGAAACGATAGTGTGGGGCAGAGTTATCTCGAAAAGGAATACCAGGCCACTCTGGCAGGGTCCAAGTCCCAAACCCAGGTCACCACAAACGGTGGCAACAACGTCACCAAGGAAGTTGTTAAGTACCGTGGTAAGAAGGGTGACAACCTGGTCCTGACAATCAATGCTCAGTTGCAAAAGCGGGTTCAACAGATCCTACAGCAAAATTACTCCGCAGCGGGGAATAGCTACTCACCTGGAGTTTATGCTGTTGTTATGGATCCAAACACCGGGGCCGTCTTAGCGATGGCGGGAATTGACCGTAACACTAAGACTGGTAAGCAGACCGTCGACGAAATTGGCGCCATTAACCACCCAATTACCATGGGGTCGGTTGTTAAGCCGGCCACGGTCATGGGAGGTCTGATGTCGGGAGTAATCACCCCGTCAAATAACACCCTGACTGATAAGCCAATCAAGGTTCAAGGAATTGCGCAAAAGAGTTCCTGGTTCAACCACGGTGGGGGTGCCGACATGGCAGTTGACGCGCCAACTGCCCTGGAAGTTTCATCTAACTCCTACATGATGCAGGTGATCATGAAGGAAGGAAAGATGCACTATACGGATGATGGTCCGATGACGCTGAAGCCAACTATTTTCCAGATCGAACGGAAGTACTTCAATATGTTCGGCCTGGGTCAAAAGACGGGGATTGACCTTCCTGGTGAGACAACTGGTTACGAAGGGCCATCTGATGAAAAGCACATCGGTTCGGCGCTTGACTTGGCTTACGGGAACTATGATGGTTACACAACGATTCAGTTAGCCCAATACATGTCGACAATTGCCAACGGTGGGAACCGGATGCGGCCGTATGTGGTTAAGGAAATTCGGGGGACCAAGAGCAACGGGGAGCTGGGACCAATTCAATACGTTACCCAACCCCAAGTTCAGCAGGTCATCTCGGCGCCCAAGTCATACTTTGATATTGTCCACCAGGGGCTTTACCTGGTTACGCACGGGGCCAACGCCTACGTTACTGCTAAGAATCTGTCTAGCATGAAGCCATCCGTGTCTGGGAAGACCGGTACTGCCCAGACCGTTTCTGATGGTCACGAGACAATGACCTTGAGCTTTGCCGGATACTCACCATCCAAGAATCCGCAAGTGGTGGTTGCTCTGGCAATCCCTGGATGTACGAATGATGATGGTGAAGCCAATATCACGATGGCTAAGCAGATCTTCCAGGCATACTGGAAGATTGTTCGCAGCTCCAGCACCGCTAACGATGGAACAAATTAAGGGGCTGTCAAGGACTTTTCCTTAACAAACTTGAACAAACCCCTAGCCAAATCCACTAATAAATGATATAGTTGTAAGAGTTAGGGTTACGATAAATAACCAATTAAAGATTAAAAATATGTTTGGAGGTTTCAACTCATGCGTGTCAACATTACACTTGAATGTACTTCATGCCATGAACGGACTTACTTAACCAGTAAGAACCGTCGTCACAATCCCGACCGTCTTGAATTAAACAAGTACTGCCCACGGGAACGTAAGGTGACATTACACCGTGAAACTAAGTAATTTAGTTTCTTTTATCCTGCCGATAGCATTGCGCTGTTAGCAGGATTTTTTATTGTTAGTTGGTTTTAAGAGGAGAGAAAATGTCAGAAGAAAACAACACAGCCTTGCAGCAGGCAATGCAGCTAATGCTAAATGCCGGGGATGCTAAGAAAGCAGCCCACGAGGCCATTGAAGCAGCTCATGATGGGGACCTGGCAACTGCTAAACAGAAATTAGCCCAGGCTAAGGAAACGTTAAACACGGCCCATAACACGCAGACTAAGATGCTGACTAGTGAGGCTCAAGGGAAAAAGGTGGAATTAACCCTCTTAATTGTTCACGCCCAGGACCACCTGATGACGGCCATTACCTATGTTGACTTGGCAGGTGAAATTATTCGTCTCTACCAACGCCTCGCTGAAGACAAGTAAACGGACTTACCCCCCAACAACCGTTATAAAATAACGCTTGCAAAAAGCGCAGTGAGCGGTGATAATAAGTTGTTGAAACCGTTTATCTTATTTAGCATAAAGGGGAGATTGTAGAATAATGACGTATTCAAAAGCCGAACTGCGTCAAGCTTATATTGCCCGGCTGCAGCAGCTGGATGTTAATACCCGTCTTAATGAAGAAAAGGCGTTGGCATCCATCCTGTACGACCAGCCGGAATGGATGGGAGCAAAGGTCATTGCGCTGACCCTCAGTCAGTCCTTCGAGATTGATACGGCCCCGTTGATCCTTCATGCCCGGCATGAGGGACGGACGGTAGTTGTTCCCCGGACCTTGCCTCATCGGCAGATGGAGTTTGTCGAGTTAAAAGAAAATACGACCTTTGAAGAGACAACATTTGGTATTTTGGAACCCAGCGACGGACGTGTTTACGGCCCGGACGAGATTGACCTCATGATCGTTCCCGGGGTGGCATTCACCAAGGATGGCCACCGCCTGGGCTTTGGTGGTGGCTACTATGATCGCTACCTTAAAAATTACCAGGGTAAGTCACTGTCACTGGCGTTGCCAACCCAGGAAGCCGAGAACGGTGAGTGGACGCCAGAAGAGCATGACCAGCAGGTTGACCGGGTAATCACCCTCGCGGAGAAATAGCGAATGCAGGCAAACTACTGGAAGAAAAATCCCGTGACGGTAAGCCTGATTGCCATCCAGGTCGTCGTCTTCTTAATGATGACGGTGATGGGGGGCTCGACCAAAACTGCTGTCTTGCTAAAGTTTGGGGCGTTGAACGCGTCCCTCGTTCAGGCTGGACAGTGGTGGCGGCTAATCACCCCCGTCTTTGTTCACATCGGTTTTGCCCATATCTTAATTAACAGTATTACCCTTTACTTTATTGGCCTCTACATTGAGCAGCTCTTTGGCCACTGGCGGATGTTAGTTATTTACTTTGTCAGTGCCGTTGCTGGTAACCTATTGAGTGCCTTTTGGATTCCCAATGGCTTGTCGGCGGGAGCAAGTACGGCGATTTTTGGCCTCTTTGGTGCCTTTATTATGCTGGGCGTCACTTTTAGGGAAAACCAAGCGATTCGGATACTGGGTCGCCAGTTCTTGATTCTGGTTGTCTTAAACATTGTGACGGACCTTTTCGTCCCCGGCATTGACCTTGCGGGGCACCTTGGAGGATTGATAGGGGGCTTTTTAGCCGGTTATGCTGTTGGCGCACCCCGTCTTGGTCACGTGAACTCTGTGGAGCGGGTGCTTGCCACGGTGGTTTTAGTTCTCGGGTTACTAGTTTTATTTGTTAAAGTGAGCTGATAGGATGGCTTTACCACGTGAATATCGGATGTTATATGATGTTCAGCAGTTGCTGAAGGAGTTTAACGTCTTTGTGTATGTGGGCAAACGATTGTACGATATCGAGCTAATGGCAATTGAGTTAGACCACCTGTACGAAGCAGGGGTCGTCGACAAGACAACGTATATGAAAGCAAAGATTGTTCTTAGAAAAGAGCATCGTGAAGAAGAGCGCCGGGAAAAGTCTGGGCGCCTATACTAATTTAATAAACCAGGAGGAAATTATAATGGCAAAGAAGTTATTTGGTGTTGACCTTGGTGGGACAACAATTAAGTTTGCAATCTTAACCCAGGAGGGTGAAATTCAACAGAAATGGTCAATTCGGACCAACATCTTGGACGATGGTTCTCACATTGTTCCTGATATTGTGGATTCCATTAACCACCACCTGGACCTTTACAAGATGACGCCCGACCAATTCGTTGGTATTGGGATGGGAACCCCCGGGACCATTGACCGTGACAAGGGGACCGTTGTTGGGGCCTTCAACCTTAACTGGAAGACTACCCAAAAGGTTAAGGAACAAATCGAAGAAGGAACCGGTATGAAGTTTGCCCTTGATAACGATGCCAACGTGGCCGCTCTTGGTGAACGCTGGAAGGGTGCTGGTAACGAAGGTGACGATGTTGCCTTCATTACCCTTGGTACTGGTGTTGGGGGTGGATTGATCTCCAACGGTAAGCTGGTTCACGGAATCGTCGGTGCCGGTGGTGAAGTTGGCCACATGATTGTTAAGCCTAACGGTTACCTTTGTACTTGTGGTAACCGCGGTTGCCTGGAACAATATGCTTCAGCAACTGGGGTTGTTCACGTGGCCCAAGACAAGGCAGAAGAATACGAAGGTAACAGCCGCCTGAAGGCTATGATTGATAACGGTGACGAGATTACTTCAAAGATTGTTTTTGACTTGGCCAAGGATAACGACTACCTGGCAAACACCGTTGTGGACGAAGTTACTTACTACCTTGGCCTAGCATGTGCCAACCTTTCCAACGTCCTTAACCCTGAATACCTGGTTATTGGTGGTGGGGTTTCCGCTGCCGGTGACTTCCTGTTGAAGCGGGTTCAAAAGAACTTTGAAAAGTTTGCCTTCCCAACAGTTCGGACTTCTACCCAGTTGAAGCTGGCAGAATTGGGGAACGATGCCGGTGTTATCGGTGCTGCATCCTTAGCTCGGCAGTTTGAATCAGTTAACTAGTTTCACAAGGGAGCGTTAAACTTTGATTTTAGCTATTAGTAACGGACTGTTGACGTTTAACCTGGTCCTGATTGTCATCATCCTGGCCTTCTTGATTGGGTGGGGCTACCAGGCTTGGCGGCGGAAGCGCTACTCAACGGTTCTTGACCAAGAAGATTTTCAAAAGGGCATCCGGAAGGCCCAAGTGATTGACCTGCGGAGCGAGAGCGACTTTAAGGCGGGCCACATTCTGGGCGCCCGGAGCTTGCCGTATGTTTACCTACGGCAGCAATACGGTGAATTGCGCCCTGATTTGCCAATTTACCTCTACGATGCTGGTATGTCGGTCAGCACCCAGGCGGCAGCCTTTTTGTACAAGCACGGCTATAAGAAGCTCTACATCCTCCGGGACGGCTACCGCGCTTGGGACGGTAAGACGAAGAAGTCGAAGTACTAAAGGCGGCTTCTGATAAGTGATATCTGAATAAAAAAGGGGCTGGAGAGTTTTTCTCCAGCCTCACTTTTTTATTAAAATGTTGAGGAATTAAAATTGGTGTGCGGACCGGTTCTTCCGGGTAGCAGCCCGCCGGTTTTCGTCGAACTTAACCTCTTCTTCTTCAACCGGCTTAATAACCGTCTTGTGGAAGGCAACGGCGCCACTAACAATCGCTGCCAAAGTTGATGCAGTTCCGATTAAAAATCCCTTTGTTAATTGTTTCATCAGGCAATTCCTCCTTTTTATCAGTAACTTAACTCTATTATGAGCGACTTAAGCGTTATTTACCAGTCATAATCACCAAAATTATTATTTTAATAAGGAAGTTAAAGAATGAATAAAGTAATTGCAATTGTGGGGCCGACAGCAGTTGGAAAGACCGCCCTCTCGATTAAACTGGCCCAGGCCGAGCAAGGAGAGATCATTTCCGGAGACTCAATGCAAATTTACCGCCACCTCGATATTGGAACGGCTAAGGTAACTAGAGAAGAAATGGCGGGAGTGCCCCACCACCTGATTGATATTGCCGACGTCGACCAGCGGTACTCAGCGGCCCAATTTAAGGAGGCGGCCAGCAGACTTATCGAGCAAATTGCCAGTCGTCACCACCTTCCCATCATTGCCGGGGGGACTGGCTTTTACCTCCAGACCCTGACGGCTAATTTGACCCTTGGTGGAGACCATTTTGATGCCCGCTCCCAGCAAATTCGGGACCACTGGAACGCTGTCGCCGACCAGAAAGGAAACCAGTTTATCTGGGACCACCTGGCAAAAGTGGACCCGCAGGCCAGCCAAAACATCCCAGTGGGTAACCGACGGCGGATCATCCGGGCCATCGAGGTAGTGGAGCGGACTGGCAAGCTCTTCTCTGCTCAACCGCAGCTAGGTAGTGAGACCGCCTTCCTCCTGGTTGGCCTGACCACCGACCGGGCCGTCTTGTACCAGCGGATTAATGACCGGGTTGACCAGATGGTGCAAAACGGTCTTGTTGAGGAAGCACGCTGGTTATACGACCAGGGCGGCCTCAGCCTCCCCGCCGGAAAGGGGATTGGTTACCATGAACTGTTCCCTTACTTTGCCGGCGAGTGTTCGTTGGCAACCGCAATTGATAAGGTAAAGAAAGATTCGCGTCACTACGCCAAGCGTCAGTTGACCTGGTTCAGGAACAAGATGGATGTCCATTGGTTCGACCTGGTTAGCGGCAGGGACACAATTCAAGATGTTAAGTCCTTTGTGGAGACCTGGTTAAAAAAATAAAGTTGACGAACAAATTTGGTTACAATTAACTAAAAGTTCCGGAATTAAATTGACTTGTTTCAGGGGGATTGGTATTCTAAGAACCGTATTAAGGAAGGTAAGCTTGATACACGTTTGAACCATTAGGCCGGTGATTGGTCTATCCCAACCGGTCCTGATGGTTGCTGGCATTGGTTTATTAGAGTTATTGAAAGGGAATGAATTATATGGCAAAGCGAGAATTGACCAAAGACGAAGTTCGCACAATGGTAAAAGACGAAAACATCCGGTTCCTACGGGTGATGTTTACGGACCTGCTGGGAACAATCAAGAGCGTTGACTTACCAGTCAGCCAACTTGATAAGTTAATGGATAACAAGATCATGTTTGATGGTTCTTCAATTGACGGCTTCGTCCGGATTGAGGAAAGTGATATGTACCTTTACCCAGATATGTCCACTTGGCTGGTATTCCCATGGGGGGCAGAACACGGTAAAGTTGCCCGCGTAATCTGCAGTGTCCACATGACGGACGGGACCCCATTTGAAGGTGACCCACGGAACAACCTGAAGCGGGTCCTTCAAGACATGCGAAAGATGGGCTTTAAGGACTTCAACATTGGCCCTGAGCCAGAATTCTTCCTCTTCAAGACGGATGCCGATGGTAACACAACCACAAACGTTAACGATAAAGAAAACTACTTCGACATGGAACCAGCTGATGTTGGTGAAGACTGCCGGCGTGACATTGTCCTGGCCCTGGAGAAGATGGGCTTTGATGTTGAAGCGGCCCACCACGAAGTTGCCCCTGGCCAACACGAGGTTGACTTTAAGTATTCCGATGCCTTAGAAGCGGCTGATAACATTCAGACCTTCAAACTGATTGTCAAGACCATTGCCAAGAAGTACGGTCTCCACGCAACCTTCATGCCAAAGCCACTGTCAGGAATCAACGGCTCTGGTATGCACCTGAACATGTCCTTGTTTGATAAGGATGGCCACAATGCCTTTTACGACGAAAATGACGAAAAGTAGCTTTCCGAAACGGCTTACCACTTCCTTGGCGGTCTGATGAAGCACGCCCGGAGCTACACGGCAATCTGCAACCCAATTGTTAACTCTTATAAGCGCTTAGTTCCCGGCTATGAAGCACCGGTTTATGTTGCATGGTCAACTTCCAACCGGTCACCACTGATCCGGATTCCAAGTGACCGGGGGATGGGGACTCGGCTGGAATTACGTTCAGCTGACCCATCGGCAAACCCATACTTGGCAATTGCGGCTGTTCTGGAAGCTGGTTTGGACGGCTTACGGAACCAATTACCACCGATCCATGAGGTTAACGAAAACATCTACAAGATGACCAGTGCGGAACGGGATGAAAAGGACATCCGGAACTTGCCGGACACCCTGCACAACGCCCTGAAGTCCCTTGCTAAGGACGACGTCATCAATGGTTCGATGGGTGAACACATCTACCACAGCTTCATGGAAGCTAAGACCCGTGAGTACGATGCCTACCGTCAACATGTTTCTGATTGGGAACGGCAGCGCTACATGGACCAGTACTAAAGTTGGGCTTACCCGCGAAAATAATTTAACATAAAGATGCCGGTTAAACCGGCTCTTTTTTGTGCTGTACATTGACAAATCGCCACATTCAGATAAAATTGTATTTGTTGCACTAGCGCCTTTTTTAGGGTTGCTAACTAGTTACTAAAGGAGAATCGTAATAATGGATCAAAAGGTCAGAGTTCGGTATGCACCTAGTCCAACGGGTTTCTTGCATATTGGAAATGCTCAATCAGCATTGTTTAACTACTTGTTCGCACGCCACTTTAACGGAACGATGGTTCTGCGGATTGAAGATACCGACACGAAGCGTAACGTTGCTTCTGGTGAAAAGAGCCAGCGGGAAAACCTGGACTGGTTAGGGATTGACTGGGACGAAGGTCCTGATAAGCCAAACCCGAAGTATGCTCCCTACCGGCAAAGTGAACGGAACAAGAAGGGAATTTACCACAAGTACATTCAAGAACTTCTTGACAAGGGAATCGCCTACAAGGACTACACCACCGAAGAAGAACTCCAGGAAATGCGTGAACGTCAGCGCGCTAATAACGAAGCTCCCCACTACGATGGTCGTTGGTACGGTAAGAGTGAAGAGGAACAGAAGGCCGCTGAAGCCAAGGGCTTGAAGCCAACCATTCGGTTCCACTTCCCAAAGGACCACGAATATGAATGGGATGACATTGCCCGGGACCACGTTTCCTTTAACTCTGACAACCTGGGTGGGGACTTCATCATTGAAAAGAGTGATGGGATGCCAACCTACAACTTCGCCGTTGTTGTTGACGACCACTCAATGGAAATTACCCATGTTCTGCGGGGAGCTGACCACATTTCCAACACCCCTAAGCAGATGGCAATTTACGAAGCTCTTGGCTGGGAACACCCCGTATTCTGCCACATTCCGTTGATTTTCAACCCGAAGACCCGGAAGAAGCTCAGTAAGCGGGACAAGGATACCCTGCAATTTATCAACGAATACAAGAAGCACGGTTACCTGCCAGAAGCAATCTTTAACTTCATCGCCTTCTTGGGCTGGTCCCCAGTTGGTGAGCGGGAAATCTACTCCAAGGATGAATTAATCAAGGTTTACGACCCAAAGCGGATGTCCAAGGCCCCAGCTTACTTTGACCAAAAGAAGCTGGACTGGATGAATGCTCAGTACATCAAGAAGATGGACGTCGATGAACTGGCTAAGCGGACCATGGAACTGGTTAAGGAAGGGGAAACTGAGGAAGCTAAACGCCTGCAAAGCATCCCTGAGGACCAATGCCTTGATATCCTGAAGAAGACCATTCACGTCCACCAACGTGATGTTGATAAGCTCCTGGAAGTCATGGCCTATGCTTGGGATTACTACACCGTCTTGGACCAACACTTCAACTACGACCCAATTGTTGCCAATGATGATTTCGCTAACGACGATGTTCTGGCAGTCTTGAAGGGCTTGAAGGATAAGTTGGTTAACGGTGGCGATGACCTTGACTACAGTCAGGCAATTAAGGAAGTTGGTAAGGAGACTGGTGTTAAGGGCCGGAACCTGTACTTCCCATTGAACCTGGCCTTTACGGGGGCAACCTCCGCACCACAAATTTACGAAATCATGGCAATTTACCCGAAAGAAACTGATATCAAGTTGCTGGACCGGATGATTGACGCTTTCTAAATTAAAATTATATAAGTAGAACCGCCGGGCACGTTTTCAGTGCGACCGGCGGTTCTTTTGTTTTAAAAATGAAAAGCGGCTGAAAAATCAGTCGCTTTAATTAATTCGGATTGCTTCAAAAAGCTTATTCACTCAGTTTCTTGGCTTCTTCATCGAGCTTTGCGAAACCAGAGCCATCAGGCTTCTTGTTTCCACGCTTTTCCATGGCCTTACGAGCCATTTCCTTACGTTCTTGCTTACTTAGTGCCATAAGTCAACTTCGCCTCTTTTCGAAACGCTCCATAAACAACAGGTACTAAAGATACCTGTAACTATTATTATAGTGCAGTAAAAAATAAAAGCAAATTTCTCTTTTGGGTAGGGTGAGAGAAATTTTTCTCCCAGCCCAAAAATAATAATTTTTTCTTGTTTTGTTATTGCTTTCTCATTGCGGCGTGCTACAATAAGAATCGTAAAAGGAAACACGAAAGCATTTCAAGTAGGCCATTCAGAGAGATGACGGGTGGTGCAAGTCATTGGCCGAAACTCCGGTGCTTATATATGTGGGCGGGCAATGCCGCACGGTGGGTAGCCGTTATCTATCAAGAGTGTAACAATTTACTTTGTTAAACTTGGGTGGTACCGCGGAACATGAGCCATTTCGTCCCAAAATTTATTGAGGATGAAAATGGCTCTTTTTGTTAGGAGGATTTTGTTATGCTAGATATCAAGAAGATTCGTAAAGACCCAGACTTTTTCAAGCAAAAGTTAGCAACCCGTGGTGTTAAGGCCGAAGAAATTGATGAAGTTCTGGAATTAGATGCTACCCGTCGTGAATTATTGAAGCAAAGTGAAAGCCTGCGGGCTGAACGTAACACCGCCTCTGACAAGATTGGTGAAGCCAAGAAGAATGGTGAAGATGCCGATGAAGCCGTTAAGAAGGTTCGGGTAATCAACGCTGACATTAAGGAACTGGATGAAAAAGTTAACGCCAATGAAGAAGAGTTCCACGATAAGATGTCGCGCCTGCCAAACATTCCAAAGGATGAGGTTCCAGTAAGTTTGACCGAAGAAGGTTCCGTTGAATTACGGAAGGTTGGTAAGATTCGTAAGTTTGACTTTGAACCTAAGCACCACTGGGACATTGGTGAAAACCTCGGTATCTTAGACTTTGACCGGGCTCACAAGGTATCTGGTGCACGGTTTGTTTACTACCTTGGTTTAGGTGCTCAACTGGAACGGGCGGTTTACAACTTCATGCTTGATGAACACCGCAAGGACGGTTACACAGAAGTATTGCCACCTTACATTGTTAAGGCTTCTGCTATGTACGGGACCGGTCAATATCCAAAGTTCCGGAACTCTGTTTACCGGGTAAACGGTGAAGACATGACCTTGATTCCAACTGCCGAAGTTCCGTTGACTAACTACTTCTCTGGTGAAGTTATTCCAGCCGAATTACTGCCAGTTTACGTAACTGCTTTAACTCCATGTTACCGTTCTGAAGCCGGGGCTGCTGGTCGTGACACCCGTGGTTTGATTCGGATGCACCAATTCAACAAGGTTGAAATGGTTAAGTACACCCGTCCAGAAGATTCTTGGGACGAACTGGAAAAGATGACCGCCAATGGTGAAAACATTCTGAAGAAGTTGAATATTCCTTACCACGTTATCACCTTGACCACTAGTGACATGAGTTTCACCGCATCGATGACCCACGATATTGAAATGTGGATGCCAGCTCAAAACAAGTACCGTGAAGTATCCAGTTGTTCGAACTGCCTGGACTTCCAAGCACGGCGGATGCACACCCAGTACCGTGATGAAGATGGAAACCTTCGTTACGTTCACACCTTGAATGGTTCTGGTCTGGCTGTTGGTCGGACAGTTGCTGCCATCCTTGAAAACTACCAAAACGAAGACGGCTCCGTTACTATTCCAGATGTCTTAGTACCATACATGCACGGCATTACTAAGATCACCAAGGAAAATGCCGTTCCATTCCGTAACAAGTAATTTGGTTAAGTAGTGTCAGTTGACTTTACATTGCTGCTAATACCTCAAAGAAGCTGGGAGAAAACCTTTGTTTTCTCCCAGCCTCTTGTAGTTCTCCGAATATTATACAGTAATCGCGGAAAAAAGCGTGCTCCTAGTGTCTAGTTACGGACGATCATTGGCCCGTACCGTGCCAACAATCGTCCTATACTAGCCATACGGAGCACTCTGACGCTTTTTTCCCAGCTTCTTTTGTTACACATAACAAAAAAGAGGAGGCTGGGAATTAACTATTATTTTCTAGCTTCTAACTAAGAAAATGCGAACTATGATTTTTGATTTAATCAAAAA
>NZ_CANCWN010000024.1:0-30759 GCF_947381485.1 Limosilactobacillus avium
AATAAGTAGGGCGATCGTGATCCAAGCTTGAGGATCACGACCGCCTTTTTCAATACGTGTCGTTATGGTGTGCTTACAAACTGAGGAGGAGAAACGTCAGCAAAGGATTATTCATGTAAAGCCGTTGCTTGATAAGTTTTACCATTATTTGAATAGCGTTGTTTCACCGCGGGGCCGTCTGTGTGCAGCCATCAAGAATGCCCTAAAGCTCAGGACAAGAGTATATCGAATCTTTGAAAATGGACAAATCCCACTGAGCAATAACTCATTAGAAGAAGAAATCCGTTTCACCACCTTGGTTCGTAAAAACTGTTTGTTTGCGAAAAGTCCTCGTGGAGCTGAGGCTAATGCAATTTACTACACGCTAGTGGCAACAGCGAAAATTAATAAGTTAAATGTATATAAGTATTTTAAATACCTGTTTGATCGACTACCCAATCAGAAAAGTAGCGACATTGAGGCTCTTTTACCATGGGCAGAAGAAGTACAGCAGGTATGTCATGAATAGAAGAAGGGTGTGGACCGCAAGAAGCCGTGGTTCACGCCCTTTCATTCGTTTTCAATACGTATCATTATTGACTGCTTACTAAATACAGTCCCTATTTACACCGATAAAACAAAAGCCAGAGAGCAAATCATTTGGGATCTACTCTCTGGCTTTTAACGTCTGTGTTTTTGAAATTAGTTTTGGTGAACAATTTGGGCGTTGCTTGGTAAACTGCCAGACCAGTCTTTGTAAGTTGTACCGGATTGGTTAGGAGAAGTCTGCCGATCCATTCCATCACTGTCAACGTGGTGGGTAACACCGTTGTTATCAGTCCAAACGGCAACATCACTCAAACCTAATTGCTTGTGACTGGTAACTGATGAGCTTTCACTTGAAGCACTGTTACTGTTCTTGTTTGTAGTTACACTACTATTTGCAGCGCTTGAAGAACTACTACTTTCTTCGGATTGGTTATCACTTGAGCTTGATGACTTCTTGTTAGTAGCCTTTGAGGAGGATTGCTTCTTAGCTTCATGGCTCTTCTTATGTTTTGTAACCTTAGTTACCCGGTCTTTAGAGGTTGCTGACTTAGAAGAGTTATGGTTAGATCCGCAACCAGCTAGCCCGAACGCTAATGTCAGAACTAGGAATCCAGAGCAAACGAAGCGTTGTAATTTTTTCATATTAAGATGTCTCTCCTATATAATTTAATTTGCAAACTATACTATTGAAATGTTTAATAGTATAATTATAGCATTTGTAAGAAATATCCGTCTACAATGTTAATTGATTAAAAACATCTGTGACACAAATCAATATGCATTTTAACACTAACCTCTTTGACCATCAATGAAAATAGAGGGAGTTGCTGATATTTAAAACAATAGTAAAATACTTGTATAAAACTGAAATAATTGAAGGGAATTTGTCATGAAAAAATATGATTATTTAGTTGTTGGTGCCGGCTTGTTTGGTGCAACCTTTGCTTACGAAGCTGCCCAACGTGGTAAGCGTGTCAAGGTAATCGACAAGCGGCCTCATGTTGCGGGAAATATTTATACTAAAGAAGTGGACGGTATCCAGGTTCACCAGTACGGTGCTCATATCTTCCATACTTCCAATAAACGGGTTTGGGACTATGTTAACCAGTTTGCGGACTTTAACCGCTACACTAACAGCCCGATCGCCAATTACAAGGGTGAAATCTACAACCTGCCTTTTAATATGAACACCTTCAATAAGATGTGGGGAGTTAAGACTCCTGACGAGGCCCTGGCAAAGATCAATGAGCAGCGGCAAGAGATGGCGGGTAAGGAACCGCAGAACCTTGAGGAACAAGCCATTTCTTTGATTGGCCGTGACATCTACGAAAAACTAATTAAGGGTTATACCGAGAAGCAGTGGGGACAGAAAGCCACTGACCTGCCAGCCTTCATTATTCGGCGTTTACCGGTTCGTTTGACTTATGATAACAACTACTTCAACGATGATTACCAAGGAATTCCAATCGGTGGTTACACTCAAATTGTCGAAAAGATGGTGGAAAGTGACTTGATTGACGTTGAAACTAGTGCGGACTTCTTTGATAAGAAGGACGAGTACTTAAAGGATTATCCACGGATTGTCTTCACCGGGACGATTGATCAGTTCTTCGACTACCAACTTGGCGAACTGGAATACCGGAGTTTGCGCTTTGAGACGGAAGAGAAGAATGTTGGCAACTATCAAGGAAACGCGGTTGTTAACTACACGGATGCGGAGACACCGTACACCCGGGTAATTGAACACAAACACTTCGAATTCGGTAAGGGCGACAAGGATAAGACAATTGTTACCCGGGAATACCCCGCTGATTGGCACCGGGGGGATGAACCATACTACCCGGTTAATAACCAACGGAATAATCAACTTTATGCAAAGTACCAAGAGCTTGCTAAGAAAGAGCCTAACGTTATCTTTGGTGGTCGGCTGGGCCAATACCGTTACTACAACATGGACCAGGTAATTGCGGCCGCCTTAAAGACCGTGTCTAAGGAGTTTAACAATTAAGCTATGAAGGTAATTAAGAATTATCTGTATAATGCAGGATATCAAATCCTGAATATGTTAATTCCATTAATTACGGTTCCTTATATTTCACGTGTTTTGGGAGCTCATGATGTTGGAATTAACGAATACACCAACAGCTGGGTTACTTTTTTCTATTTGATGGGACAGATGGGAATTACACTCTATGGTAATCGGGAAGTCGCTTACCACCGTGATGACCTATATGAGCGATCACGGACCTTCTGGGGTGTTGAGTCACTTCAAGTACTAACAATTTCTATGTCACTGGTTGCTTACCTGGCAGCTGTCTTCCTTTTTAGTACGACTTTCAAGTACTACTTTCTTTTGCAAGGGATTTGGATTATTGCTACTGGCCTTGATGTCTCCTGGTACTTTATGGGACTTGAAAACTTTAAGGTTACGGTTCTTCGAAATACCCTAGTTCGACTAGTATCCCTAGTACTAATCTTTACCGTTGTTAAAAATGTTAACGACCTGTGGAAGTATATTGCTATTTTGGGCCTAACACAATTAGTCGGAAACATTACTCTTTGGCCGTACCTCAAAGGTAACATTGTCTGGGTAAGTATTAGAAAGTGGCACCCATTCAAACACTTTTATCCAGCGCTTCTGTTATTTATTCCAACAATTACAACGCAGGTTTACTTGGTTTTAAACCGATTGATGCTGGGGAGAATGTCGACCCAGACAGCTTTAGGTAACTTCGGTCAGGCGGATAAGATCGTTAAGTTTGTCTTAGCTGTTGTGACCGCAACGGGGACGGTAATGTTACCTCACGTTGCTAATAAGTTTGCCAAGGGGGACATAAAAGGAGTTCGTTCGAGTCTGTACTCTTCCTTTAACTTTGTCTCTGCCATCTCTGTGCCAATGATGTTTGGGTTAATGGCTATTTCGGAACGGTTCGCACCATGGTTTCTTGGGGGTGACTTTATTCCCGCCGGTAGAATCATGTTTCTTGAGGCACCCATTATCGTCTTAATAGCCTGGAGTAATGTTACCGGTACTCAGTATCTGATGCCGGTCAATCGCGTTAAGGAGTATACAACTTCTGTAACCATTGGTGCGGTCAGTAACGTTATCTTCAACCTTTTCTTAATTGAAGGTTGGGGTGCTAACGGTGCAGCAGTAGCTACCGTTGGTTCAGAATTTTTAGTAACAGCAAGTCAGCTGGTAATGATTAGGCACACTATTAGCCGACGCCGGCTATTTGGCGAACAGTGGAAGTACTTCCTGTGTGGCTTCATCATGTACATCGTGGTTAATCGTATCTGTTTAACAATTAATATGACTGTTTCTAACCTTGTTCTGGAAGTTATGGTTGGTGCGGGGCTCTATCTACTGGGCCTTATCATCACAAGAGCTTCTATCCTTGATGAGGCACAGAACTTATTAAAAAAGCGAACTGGCAAGAAATAAATATTTCTGCTGTGTTACAAGAATTTTAAAATATATTGACTCAGATTATTTAAAACAGCGAGAAAAGCTTGGTATTAAGGCTTTTGTCGCTGCTTTTTGCTTTTTTATTAAAATTTGCAATCTGAATCGGGGACGTATATCTTTATTAATAGTGTTAATAAGTCAACCTAAGTTTGACATTTGGAGGAAAACATTATTTTTAACCTTAAGAATTTCAAGAGCAAAATTTTACCAACAATCACCGTTTGTGGAAGTGCACTTTTTTTAATGCACGGTAAGGTTTCTGCTAATCAGATTGATACTACTAACCAAACCCAAACTGATGCCCAAACGACGGCAACAGTCAATAACACTAGTGCTAATGGCACTTCAAATGATAATGACAACAATACTGCTGCTTTAACAAACAGCGCTGCTTCAGCAACGACTTCTGCTGCTGATTCTCAAAATAGTGCTGCAACTGCAGCTACTGATAACACTGCTATGGCAACAACAAGTGCTGCTACCGCTGCAGCTACTGCAGCAACTAGTGACAGCAATGAACAAACTAGCTATAACCAAAATGATAAGGGGAATTATGCTTACTTGGATTCCGTTAAGTTAAGCGATAACGGTCAACTGCAAGTTACTGGTTGGAACGCTACTAATTCTTCGGAAGGTAAGCCATACCACTACATCATTGCTTACGATAACACGACTAAGTCTGAAATTACCCGGACTCAGGTTACTGATCCGGTTAGTCGGCCAGATGTTCAAAAGGCCCACAATGTTTACGGGGCTGCTCAGTCTGGCTTTAACGTTAATTTAAAGCTTTCTGCAGATGCGCTGGCTAATGCAGATTCAATTAGCTTTATTAGCCGCTACAGTGCCTCTGCTTCTGGCAATTCGAACTACACCGATTTTTGGTTTGCTCCGATTACCTTTGATAAGGAAAATCATGCTTACCTTGATAGTGTGACGGTAAACAATAATCAGCTGCAGGTTACTGGTTGGAACGCAACTAACCTTGCTGCCAACAAGCCATACCACACTATTTCGGTATACGACCGGACAACTAAACAAGTTGTTGCTAGTCAAACAATCAAGGCAGTTAGTCGGCCGGATGTTGCTAAGGCTTACCCGGACGTTGATAATGCAGATCAATCTGGCTTTAACGTCAGTTTTGACTTGAGTAAGCTCAACTTAAACCACCAGCTACAAATCATTAGCTGCTACAGCTCCGATGCCCAGTCTGATAATGCTGTTAGCTACTACTTCACGCCAATCACTAATGGCAATTACACTAACCAAGGAAACCTGGATAGTGTTGATATCAGTAATGGTCAGCAGTTAATTGTTACTGGCTGGCACGCTGACGATGTTTCCAAGCTGGAAAGCAACCATTACTTGATTCTGTTTGATAATACGGCCAACAAACAGGTTACGGCAGTTAAGTCTGTCACAACCAGTCGTTCCGATGTTGCTAAGGCCTACCCATCGATTAATACAGCTGCTAACTCAGGTTTTCGTACCAGTTTCAATCTCAGTGATCTGGGTCTGATATCTGGTCACTCTTATTCGTTAGTTAGTCGCTATTCAACGAGCGCAAATGGTAACGGTGGTAACGGCCAGTATACTGATAAGTGGTTTAGCTTACCATCATTTAACAAGCATGAAAATAACTTGGATAGCATTGAAATGACCAGTGAAGGTCTGCATGTTACAGGCTGGATGGCTAGTGACTTCTCCCTTAACCGTAACAATGCTTACGTCATTGTCTTATCAAATGGTAAGGAAATTGGTCGCCAAAAAGTAGAGTTATCCAATCGGACTGACGTTGCCAAGGCTAAGGCAAGCATCTTCAATAGTTTGAAGAGTGGTTTCAACACCACTGTAAAGTTTGATCCTGCTAAGGCTACAGGAAATCTGCAGGTCTTAATGCGGTTCTCCGGTGCAGAAGACGGTAACAGTAATTATGATGACCAATACAGCAGTACCACTTATGCAACCAATGCAGGGGCATTTGACCAAATTTCCGTTAGTGATAACGGTATCTACGTCAGTGGATGGCATGCCAGTGATCAATCCGCTAACAAGCCTTACCAATACCTAATCTTTGTTGATGCGGAAAGTGGTAAGGAACTGTACCGGCAACGGGTCTTAGACATCAACCGGAGCCGTCCTGATGTTGCTAGTGCTGAGCCAGCAATCATCAATAGTGGCAAGTCTGGTTATCAACTTGGCTTCAACATCCCAACGAGTCTTGATCATCACACTGTTCGAGTTATTCACCGGATTACTAGTGACGTAAATGGTAATAGTGACTACGTTGACGTTGAATCCCAACCGATTTCTATCCACTCCGATAAGTGGGCCTGGCCATTCCCGGCGGTTGGTGAAGGTCACTTTGCTGGTGCCCAACTATTTGGTGTTAACCCTGGTGGTGAATTCCGTCAGAACGGTTTCCACGATGGCCTTGACTTCGGTTCTTACGACCACCCTGGCGCCCACGTTCAAGCTATCCACTCCGGTAAGATTATCAGTGTTGGTTACACTGCTGGTTTGGACTGGTACGTTCTGGAAGACACCGGTGACTACCTGATTGTTTACCAAGAAGCGTTCGCTAGTCGTGGTGACATTAACGTTACTCCAGGTCAACAGATCAATGTTGGTGACGTTATTGGGACTCGGGATACTTCACACGTTCACATCGGAATTACCAAGAACCACAACTTCAACTATGATTTGGCCAACTCCTTTAACAATAACGGAACCTGGCTGAACCCACTTGAAATTATCCGGAACGGTCTAAATGGTTAAATAAGTCTTTGAGGTCGGGCATAGTTACCCGGCCTCTTTTACTAGGGGGAGAAAATTTTCATGAAGGTTATTGATTTTAGTCATGCCAAGCTCGTAGCAATGACGACACTGGCAATGACTAGTTGTGGCTTTGCCCTATGGTTGTCACAAGTCAACGGACAGGCTGACGTGACAACGTTAGCCCCAGCAGTCGTTAAAGGGGCTACCATGGCAGAACAGTCGACACAAGCAAGTGCTACCACTACAACGGCAGTGGCAGCTAACACTGATCAGACAACGAATAACGTGGATCAAAGTGACCGGGGCAACTACGCTAACATGGATAGTCAAGGTGTGAACGATCAGGGACAGTTAGTTGCCCGTGGTTGGCACGCTACCAATGGTTCGGCTAGCCGGCCTTACCACTACGTTATCGCTTACGACCAAACTAATCACCGTGAGATTGGTCGGCAGAACATTACGGACCAAGCGATTAGTCGGCCGGATGTTCAGCAACAGCATAACGTGGCCGGGGCAGGAAAGGCTGGCTTCGCAGTTCAGTTTGACCTTTCGAAGGTCCTGGCAACCACGAATAGCGTCCAATTGATCAGTCGTTACACGGCTGACAAGCAGGGGAATGGTGATAGTGTCGACTACTGGTTTGCACCGCTTACCATTGACCATAATAACTACGGAAACTTGGATAGTACGGTAGTTAAGGACAACCAGTTGGTACTCTCCGGCTGGCACGCCACAAACCAGGCCGCCAACAAGGCCAACCACTACATCATTATCCTCGATCGGACAACTGGTAAGGAAGTGGGGCGGCAGTTAGTTAAGGCCGTTAGTCGTCCTGACGTCGCTCGGGTTTACCCAGGAGTTGACAAGGCCGGTCAGTCTGGTTTCACGGCCGCCTTTGCCATGAATAACCTCAACTTTAACGACCAGCTCCAGGTCCTGAGCCGCTACACTAGTTCTGCTGACGGTAATAGCGACTACGTTGATTATTACTTCACCCCAATCACGAATGGTAACTTTTCTAACCAGGGTTCTTTAGATAGCTGGGACTTAAGTAGTGGTCGGGTGGTTGTTACTGGTTGGCACGCCAATGACATTTCCCAGTTTGAAGATAACCACTTCCTGATTCTGTTTGACAACACGACCAATAGCCAGGTAGCAGTGACGAACGCCCAACAAGTTACCCGTGAGGACGTCGCCAAGGCCTTTCCAAACGTCAAAAGTGCCAAGAATTCTGGCTTTACGGGTAGTTTTAACCTGCAGAATAAACTGGTTGGCGGGCACTCCTACTCAATCGTTAGTCGTTACTCCACTAGTAACAAAGGTAACGGTGGGGATGGAAAGTACGTTGACTTTTGGTCCTCTCCGAAGGTCTTAAACCAGCGTCACTATTACATTGACAGTCAAAAGATGACCCAGCAGGGTTTACAGATTAGTGGCTGGATGGTCAGTGACTATTCTGGATTGGATAATCACCCCTATATCATTGTTTTAAATGACAACCATGAGATTACTCGTCAACAGCTGACCCTGAACGATCGGCCAGATGTTGCTAAGGTGTACAGTGGAATCTATAACAGCAAGAAGAGTGGCTTCACTGCGCTTATTAAACTTAATCCGGCTGATATTACAGGAAACATGCAGCTTGTCCTACGCTTTTCCAGTGATGGTAACAACGGTGAGGGCAACAAAGATGATCAGTGGACACCTGCTTACGCAAGCAACCAGGGTTCCTTTGACCAGGTTACGGTTAATGGCAGCAACATCTACGTGAGTGGCTGGCACGCAAGTAACGGCTCAGCAAGCAGGCCTTACCAATGGTTGATCTTCTTGGACCAAAACGGTCATGAATTAACCCGTCACCAGGTTCAGGATGTTAACCGGGCTCGGCCGGACGTTGGAAATGCTGTTGGTTACATCCTGAACAGTGACCATTCCGGCTTTCAACTTGCGTTTGCACTGCCGGATAATGTCCAGCACAAGGTTGTCCGGATTATTGACCGACTGACTGATGACATTAATGGTAATGGGAACTCCGTCGATTATTATTCAGGGAACGTCTCCATTAACTCCGGTGCCCAAACGAGTGGCCTCAAGACACTTTACTATGACGCAATGGGGAACATTGTGGGGGTATTCAACAACGCCGAGGTAATTTGCCAACTCCCTGAATTACCAACGGGGTGTGAAATCACGGCAGTTACGATGATGCTTCGCTACGCCGGCTACAATGTCAATAAGATTCAGCTGGCAAACGAGATGCCACGAAGCAGCAATGGTGACCTTGGCTTCGTTGGTAATCCATTCAGTCCAAGTGGTTGGTGGGTCTTCCCAACTGGGGTTGCCCCCGTGGTTAACCACTACGTTGGCCACAGTCAGGTAATGACTGGGACTAACCTGCAAGCAATTCAAGAAAAGTTACGGGAAGGGCACTTGGTCGTCGTTTGGATGGCCAACATGAACGGTTTTGTTAACCATGCCATTACTTTGACCGGCTATAACGCTAACGGGTTCGACTACAATAACCCTTGGACTGGTCGAAAGGAAGCAATGTCCTATGGTGAGTTCTATTCCCACTGGAATGCCGACCGTCAACGGGCATTAAGTTACTAAATTTAATATTTCTTAGGCCTTTGCAATGCAGTTATGCCTTGCGAGGGCCTTTTATTTCATTATCGGCCTTTTTTATAAACTTCTTGTAACTTGGCTGTAATTTAAGAATGTTAGTATATTCATGGTGTTTAAGTTAAATTATTAGTTAGATTTGAGGGAATATTAATACACAATGAAGAACAAGAAACAATCAAAAATTAAAATCGTTTTACCTGTTTTATTTACTTTTGGTGCATCTTTAATGTTTTTCCAAGCCGATGCGCAAGCTGATAGCACTCAAACAACTACTAGTGCTGACCAACAGGTAGCTTTAACTACCAACGTCAATACGACTAGTCAAAATACTAATTACCAAAACTTAAATCAAAGTACGGACAACCAGCAAGAGACTGCCCAAGCAAGCACGCAGACGGCGGTTGCTGGTGCAAATGATGGCGTCAGTTTGAATGAACATGATGTTCAACAAGCAAACAATAAGCCGGTAATTGATACTAATCCTAGCTTCTCTACTGGACAGTACAACGTAACTGCAACCCCAGTTTCATCCTCAAACGGAACTAACGGTGCCGCTTCCTTGAACACTGCGGGTCTCTCTAGTCGGAATATCAACTTCTTGAACAGTATCCATGATGGGGCCTTAAACGGTTGGCGCCAATACGGTGTCCTCCCATCCGTTACCGCTGCCCAGGCCATCCTGGAAAGTGGTTGGGGCCAGTCTGGTCTGGCTACCCAGGGCCACAACCTTTTTGGCATCAAGGGTTCCTACAACGGTCATTCCATTACGATGCCAACTCGTGAAGTCTATGGTGGCCGGAGTGTTTACATCAATGATGCCTTCCGAGCATATGCTAACAATAATGAATCCGTTCAAGACCATGGTCGCTTCTTAGCCGTTAACAGTCGTTACCACAACCTGTTATGGCAGACTGACTACCGGACCGTTACCCGATTGATCCAGGCTGACGGTTACGCAACCGACCCTTACTATGCTTCCAGCCTTAACGCCGTAATTGAACGGTATGGTTTGACTGCCTGGGACCGTGAAGTTGCCGAAGTTAACACTGGTCACATAGATAATTTGTCAGTGGTTGGCAACCAAATTAACATTCGGGGCTGGCATGCATCTGATTCTTACAATAGTAAGATGCATCACTTTATCATTCTTTTGGATGGTAATACTGGCAAGGAATTATACCGGACGGAAGTAAATGGCGATTACCGTCAAGATGTTCAAAATGTATACCCTAACGCTGATATTTCTGGGTGGGGCGGTTTTAACATTAACATTCCTTACTCTTCAATCTTTGCAGGTAAGAATGTTCAAGTTGTATCCCGCTACACCTACAATACAAATGGTGAAATTAATGGTGGTAAGGACTTATTCTTCACCCCAGTTTCATTAAATGCTAATACTGGATATCTTGATAACATGAGCTTAGATGCGAAGACGGGAACTATTAATATTTCAGGTTGGCATGCTGCTGATGCAAGTCTAAATAAGGGATACCACTTTATTATTATTTATGATGGCTCGAAGCAGGTTGAATTGGGACGTTTCCTCGTTGAAAGTGGTTCACGGGATGATGTTGCCAAGGTTTACAACATTTATGGAGCCAATAAGTCTGGCTTTAGTCTGAAGCTGAACTTCAATCCGGCTTTAGCAGGCGACCAGATTCAGGTGATTTCCCGTTATAGTAACTCACAAAATGGTGAAGGAAACTACGTTGACTACTGGTTTGCTCCGAAGACTTTCAGTGAAAATCGTGCGTACTTAGATTCACTTACTGTTAGCGGAAATCAACTTCATGTTACTGGTTGGCACGCCGCTGACCAGAGCGTTGCTAAACCATACCACTTCATCATCATTTACGATGCAACTACGCACCGAGAGGTTAAACGGCAGATGGTGGACTCCTTATCCCGAAACGATGTTCAAAAAGTCTACCCCAACATCTACAACGATGCCCAGTCTGGTTTTGACCTGACGACTACGCTTGATCCTTCATTGAACGGTCACGAAATCCGGATTATCTCCCGCTACAGTGATGCCAAGAATGGTGAAGGTAACAAGATTGACTACTGGTTCAATCCAGTTAAGGTGACAATCCGATAATTACAAAGAATGAGGAAGAATGGCTTGGTGCCGTCCTTCCTTTTTATTTTATCCATAATTTAACCATTTGCTCTTGCCAAGTGTGATAAAATGTAACATGGATTTTGGCATTTAAGGAGGCCACTATGAAAGGAATTATTTTAGCTGGTGGGTCTGGAACCCGTCTCTACCCGATTACGCGGGGAATATCTAAGCAGTTGATTCCAGTATATGATAAGCCAATGGTCTATTATCCATTGTCAACCTTAATGCTGGCGGGGATTCGTGATATTTTAGTTATCTCGACTCCCGAATACACCCCATTGTTTAAGGAACTCTTGGGTGACGGCTCAGACCTGGGCCTGCACTTCACCTACAAGGTCCAGGAAAAACCTAACGGCCTGGCAGAGGCCTTTATTCTTGGGGCGGACTTCATTGGTGACGATTCAGTTGCCCTGATTTTAGGGGATAACATCTACTATGGTGCCGGTCTGTCCGAACTCGTCCAAGCGGCGGCCAAGAAGACCGAAGGGGCTACGGTGTTTGGCTACCATGTCAATGACCCAGAGCGGTTTGGGGTGGTTGACTTTGATGACCAGATGCACGCCCTGTCAATCGAGGAGAAGCCTGCCCACCCGAAGAGCAACTACGCTGTCACGGGGCTCTACTTCTACGACAACAATGTGGTTAACATTGCTAAGCACATCAAACCGTCCGCCCGGGGTGAGCTTGAGATTACCGACGTTAATAAGGAATACCTGCGTCGGGGAAAGCTTGACGTTGAGCTGATGGGCCGGGGCTACGCCTGGCTCGATACCGGGACCCATGATTCGATGCTCGAAGCAGCAAACTTCATCGCAACGATTGAGCGGCGGCAGAACCTTAAAGTGGCCTCAATTGAGGAAATTGCCTACCGGATGGGTTACATCGATAAGGATAAGCTTGTCGAATTGGCCCAACCACTGAAGAAAAATGATTATGGCCAATACCTCTTACGGTTGGCTAAGGAAAACTAAGGAGATTGGAAATAAATGTCATTGAAAGTTATCGACACTACGTTACCAGATGCAAAGATTGTGGAAACTGATGTCTTCGGCGACCACCGGGGCTTTTTCACCGAAAACTACACCAAGAACAAGTTTGAGGCGGCAGGCATCAATGTTGAATTTACCCAGGATAACCAATCACTGTCCGTGGAACCCGGTGTTCTGCGGGGGATGCACTACCAGTTAGCACCATACTCCCAGACCAAGCTTCTGCGGGCCGTTACTGGAGCCATTTACGATGTCATCGTCGACATCCGGAAGGGATCACCAGCTTTCGGTAACTGGGAAGGCTTTATCCTGAGTGAATACAACCACCGTCAGCTCCTGGTTCCCAAGGGCTTTGCGCACGGCTTTGTTACCTTGACACCAAACGTTAACGTTGCCTACAAGGTCGATGGTTACTACGCACCAGACGCCGACCGGGGAATTGCTTACGATGACCCCGACCTGAACATCAAGTGGCCAATGCCAACTGACCACCTGATCCTGTCCGAAAAGGACCAACACCACCCATCTTTCAAGGATGCCGAAATGAACTTTACTTATGGGGAGGAAAAGTAAAAAATGAATATTTTAGTAACCGGTGGAGCCGGCTTTATCGGCAGTAACTTTATCCACTACATGCTCAAGAAGCACCCTGATGATAACCTGATTAACTTAGACCTGCTGACTTACGCAGGGAACATCCACAACCTGGATGATATCAAGGATAACCCCCACTACCACTTCGTTAAGGGGAATATTGTCAACCGAGAACTGGTAACCCACCTGGTCCACGAATTCAACATCGACCACATTGTTAACTTTGCGGCTGAGTCACACGTTGACCGGTCAATCCTTCACCCAGACATCTTTGTGGAAACCAATGTCCAAGGGACTCTGGCTCTGCTGGACGTTGCCAAGAAGGAGGGCGTTGAGAAGTTCCTGCAAGTATCAACCGACGAAGTCTATGGTACCCTGGGTGCAACGGGCTACTTTACTGAAGAATCTCCACTGCAACCAAACTCACCATACTCGGCAAGTAAGGCTTCAGCGGACATGATTGTCCGTTCCTATTTTGAAACCTACGGCTACAATGTCAACATTACCCGTTGTTCCAACAACTATGGCCCATACCAATTCCCAGAAAAGTTGATTCCATTGATGACCTCCAACGGGATGGAAGGTAAGGACCTGCCAATCTATGGTAATGGTAAGAATATCCGTGACTGGCTCTACGTTTCCGACCACTGTCAGGCAATCGACCTGGTCCTGCGGAAGGGTAAGCCGGGCGAAGTTTACAACGTCGGTGGCCACAACGAACGGACTAACAACGAGATTGTTCACCTGATTGTTGATAACTTGGGAATTTCCGAAGACCACATCAAGTACGTCAAGGACCGTCTGGGTCACGATAAGCGCTACGCTATCGACCCAAGCAAGATTGAGAAGGAATTAGGCTGGAAGCCGGAATACACCTTTGATACGGGAATCGTTAAGACGATTGACTGGTACAAGAATAACGAAGCATGGTGGAAGCCACTGAAGGCTAAGGCCGCTTTGAAGTAATATAAATAAAATGAAGTTGTAACATCAGGTAACCTAACGTGATGTACAATGGATAATAACGAATAGGGGTAACGGTAATTGCTTGCCGTGGCCCCTTTTTAAGGAGGAAAACTGATAATGGCAGACATCCTAATCACGGGAGCAAATGGTCAGCTCGGGACGGAACTTCGTTACTTGTTGGATCAGAAGGGGATTGACTACCAGGCCTTTGATTCACAGGGTCTCGACATTACTGACCGTCAGGCAGTTGTCAAACGATTTGCAGCAATTCAACCGAAAGTAGTCTTTCACTGTGCCGCTTACACGGCGGTTGATAAGGCGGAAGATGAGGGTAAGGAAGCAAACTGGCAGGTCAACGCTGACGGGACCAAGAATATTGCCCAGGCGGCCCATCAGTATGGTGCCACTCTGGTTTACATCAGTACCGACTACGTATTTGACGGAACGAATGCGGGAGAATACCCGACCGACGCGGAGCCGAACCCGAAGAATGAGTACGGCAAGGCCAAGTTGGCGGGTGAACAGGCCGTCCGCGAGACGATGGATAAGTACTACATCATCCGGACTTCCTGGGTGTTTGGTGAATACGGCAAGAACTTTGTCTACACGATGCTCCGTCTGGCTAAGACCCATGACCATCTGACGGTTGTTAATGACCAAATTGGTCGGCCAACTTGGACCCGGACTTTGGCCGAATTTATGCTCTTCGCTGTTCAGAATAATGTCGCGTACGGCACCTACCAGCTCTCCAACGATGGTTCCTGTACCTGGTATGACTTTGCCTGCGAGATCTTGAAGGACAAGGATGTCACGGTAAGTCCAGTTACCTCCGCAGAATATCCGCAGAAGGCGTACCGACCGCGTCACTCGATTATGAGTCTCGACAAGGTCAAGAAAGCGGGATACCAGCCAATCAGCTGGCAAGAAGCCTTACATGATTTCTTAAAGGTAATTGATTAATAATTCTTAGGGAAGGATATCTGAATGAAGTTTATTAATTTTGAACACGCTAAAAAAGTTGCCATGACTGGCTTGGCCATGACAAGTTGTGGGTTCTTGCTGTGGGTTTCACAGGGGACGTCCCACGCGGATAACAACCCGACAACAGTCGCCACGACTGCTCAGACACAGCAAGCAAATACTGACAATACGACCACTCAGCAGCAGACATCAACAAGTGCAAATGACAACCAGAGTGCAACGGCTAATACCCAGATGCAGGTAGCTGCTAGTCAGAGTTACAACCGCAACGACAATGGCAACTACGCCAATATGGACAGCATCAGTCTTAATCCAGATGGCAGCCTTAATGCCACTGGATGGCACGCTACTAATGGTGCTCAGGGGCGTCCGTACCACTACATTATTGCCCTCAACCAGGACAACCACGAAATTGCCCGGCAGAACATCACTAACCAGGAGGTTACCCGGAATGATGTCCAACGGGTACATAACGTATACGGAGCTAGCCAATCGGGCTTTAACGTCCACTTCGACCTCAGCAAGGTAATGGGGAGCACTAGTTCAGTAACTCTGATTAGTCGTTATACGTCAGACCCACTTGGTAATACGAATGACGCTGACTACTACTTTGCCCCCGTCACGATTGATCGACGGAACTACGCTAATTTAGATGAGGCAACGGTTACCAAGAATCAGCTAGAGGTTACGGGTTGGAATGCCACTAACCTGGCGGTAAACAAGCCGAACCACTACATTATTCTTCTTGACCGGACAACGGGTACTGAGATCGCCCGGCAGCTGGTTAAAGATGGGCAAAGTCGTCCCGACGTTGCTAAGGTTTATCCGGGCATTGAGGGTGCCGGCCAGTCTGGCTTTGATGTCTTCTTTAACCTGAACGGGGTTAACTTTAACCATAAGCTCCAATTGCTGAGTCGTTACACCTCCAGCAAGGATGGTAATAGTGATTACGTTGACTACTACTTCACCCCAATTACTAACGGTAACTACGCTAACCAAGGACACTTAGACAGTTTTAGCCTTAGTAGTGGTCAACTTAACGTTACTGGTTGGCACGCCAATGACATTTCAAAGTTTGAAAATCAACGGTACGTAATCATTTATGACAATACTGCCAACAGTCAGGTGGCTAGTCAGAAGGTCGATGGTGTATCCCGAACTGACGTTGCCAAGGCCTACCCGTTAATCACAACGGCGGGACAATCAGGCTTCAACGCTAACTTTAACTTAAGCGGGATTAAGTTGGTAGACGGTCACTCCTACTCGGTTGTAAGTCGGTATTCCACTAGCTCCAATGGCAATGGTGGCGACGGTCAGTATTCGGACTTCTGGTCTGCACCAGTTACTTACCATAACCAACAGGCCTACTGGCTTGACCAGATTAAGATGACTGACCAGGGTCTCCAGCTTGCTGGTTGGATGGCCAGTTCCCAGTCGCAAGGCAAGGGGAACGCTTACGTCATTGTTTTGAACGGTAATAATGAAGTTGCTCGCCAGAAGCTGACGCTCACTAGCCGTCCCGACGTTGCTAACGTATACCCATTAATTTATAACAGTACTAATAGTGGCTTTAACACGCTGGTCAAGTTTAACCCAGCAGAGATTACAGGTAACATGCAGATTGTCCTCCGCTTTACGGATGACCCCGCCGGTAATGGTAGCAACACCGCTGACCAATGGTTACCTGCTTACTCCTCGAACCAGGGAAAGTTTAATGATATCCGGATCAACGGTCGTTCGGTATATGTTAGTGGTTGGCATGCAAGTGACCAGTCCGCTGACAAGCCGTACCAGTACCTGATTTTCTTGGATGCCAACGGCCATGAAGTTTACCGGCAACGGGTTCTGGATATCAACCGGGCCAATTCTACCGCGGCCGCTACGGCACCATACATCCTGCACAGTGCTAACTCGGGTTATCAACTTGGTTTAACCCTGCCGGCAAGCGCACAAGGAAAGGTATTCCAGGTAATTCACCGCTTTACAGACGACATCAACGGAAATGGTAATTTTATTGACTTACGCTCGGAACTCCTGCTGAGATACGATATGACAGCTAATGCAATCAACCGTTATATTCTACAGAATAAGATTGGCCATGCTACCATTCGGACCGACTATGTGATTCCGGAAGTAACAGGCAAGTACAGCAAGACCAGTGATGGTCGTCCGGACATGGTGGTAGTTCACGAAACAGCTAACCCGAACGACAGCATCTACGGTGAAATTAACTTTGAACGGCAACACTATGACAACGCCTTCGTTCACGCCTTCGTAGATGGTAACAACATCATTGAAGTTTCCAGCACTGACCGGGAAGCTTGGGGTGCTGGGTATCCGGCTAACGGTCGGGCTGTCCAGTTCGAACAGGTTGAAGTCTACGGTGCCGGCAACTTTGTTCGTGAATTAGTCAACGGTGCCTACTACACGGCATACAAAATGAAGCAGTACGGAATTGTGCCGACCCTGGCTTGGTACAACAGTCAGACAGGTCAGTATGGTGGTACGTTATGGTCCCACCACATGGTTTCTGAATACATGCATGTGACGGACCACACTGACCCCGATGGTTACTGGGCAAGACGAGCTTCGCAATACTTTGGCACCACGTACACGATGAGTGACTTCTTTGAACTCGTTAAGTACGAATACCGGCAACTGTAAGTTGTCAGGCGATTAAGGAATCGGGATTGAACTTTCGATTCCTTTTTATTTTCGCTTACGAACTATCTCAATCACTCCTTATGAAACCGGATACGGGGATATGTTATACTGGCAATGTAAAATTAAATGGATTGAACTTTTTGGAGGATAACCATGGAAACGAAAAAGCATTACAAGATGTACAAGAGCGGAAAGCTGTGGGTTTCAGCAGCAGTTGCCACCCTTGCCTTAACCGCGGGAATGGCTTATGGCCCATCGGCAAATGCTGATACTGCGCAGCCTACGCAGCCAACCCAAGCTGCTAAGCAGACGACACCTGCTACCGATAAAGCGGCAACTAATAATCAGACCGATGACCAAACTAGTCAGGGACAGGCTGGCCAGCAGACAATAAATAAAACTCAGAATACTCAACAGAGTAACAAGAGTAATCAACCGACGGGTAACCAAAACGCCCAACAAGATAATAAGGGAAACCAGCCGAGTGGCAACAATGGTACCCAAGGCAATGACAATGAGGGTAATAATGGCACCCAACCAGGCGATAAAGGAAATCAGCCAAGTGACAACAATGGTACCCCAAACAATGAGAATAAGGGTAGCAAGGATACCCAACCAGGCGATAAGGGAAATCAGCCAAGTGGCAACAATGGTACCCCAAACAATGAGAATAAGGGTAGCAAGGACACCCAACCAGGCGATAAGGGAAATCAGCCGAGTGGCAACAATGGTACCCCAAACAATGATAATAAAGGTAACCAGAACAACCAACAAGATAATAATGGTAAAAAGCCAACCGACGACCAAGGTGACCAGAGTAACAAGAATGTTGATTTAAGTATTAAAGGTAATTTTGGTTCGCTAGATGTTACGAACATTGCTAATAACCAGCTCCATGTGGTTGGTTGGAATGCCACTAATGATAGCAAAGGTAAACCGTACCATTACATTATTGTTCTGCATAATGGTCAAGAGGTCGGTCGTTATCAAGTCGATACCGCTCAAAGTAATCGGTCTGACGTTGCCAAAGCATACAATGTCTGGAATGCTACCAAGTCTGGCTTCGATGCCAATATTACTTTGAATATGGGTAAGATTAAGGTCGGCAACCTGCTCCAAATTATATCTCGTTGGACAGCAGATCCGAAGGGAGACAATAAACTGCCGGCTGTTGACTTCTATTTCCCTAATCTATATGAAATTAAGCCAAGCACTAATCAAGCTTATTTAGACAGTTTTGAAACATATGGAAATAATCAGTTAAAGGTTAGTGGTTGGAACGCCACTAGTCAGTCTCTTAATTTCCCATACCACTGGTTAATCTTATTTGACGCTACAACCCATAAGGAGGTTAGTCGGCAAAGAGTTACTAACTTGGAGCGTCCAGATGTAGCTAAGGTAAATCCAGGCATCCTAAATGCCGATAAGTCTGGCTTTGAGGGCGTCTTCAGTCTTAAAGGTGTTAACTTAATTGACAGTTTACAGGTAGTTAGCCGCTATAGTGACGATATGGTGAATGGTGAGGGACAATATATTGATTACTGGTTCCCCGCTCAAAAATTAATTAAGGGGAGTACAACAATTGAAGGCTTCCTGGATGCATTTGAGCTTAAGGACGGTCGTGTTCATGTTGCTGGTTGGAACGCTACTAACTGGTCAACGGTTACCCAAAATCACTTCCTGATTTTGTGGGATAACACTACCAAAAAACAAGTTGCTGCAAAACTCGTTGATAACATTGCGCGTCCAGATGTAGCTAAGGCCTACCCATCAATCAAGACAGCAGGTAACTCTGGCTTCGACACTTCCTTTGACCCAGTTGTCTTGATACCTGGCCACACATACTCACTGATTAGTCGGTATTCAACCAGTAATGAAGGTAATGGGGGCACCGGTGCTAATGTTACCTGGTGGTTCGTTAATAAGCACCTGACGTTTAATCCTAACCGTGAAAATGTTGGTAACCTAGATAGTTTTAATATTAGCAATGGCAAACTCCAGGTTAAGGGGTGGCACGCTAACGATATGTCAGAATTAGAATCCAACCACTGGTTGATCCTTTTAGATAGTAATAACAATGAGGTTGATCGGGTTCAAGTTACTAATGATGAGCGTCCGGACGTAGCTGCAGCGTTCAAGGGAATCCAGACTGCCGGTAATTCTGGCTTTACGGCTAGCTTTGATAATTTGAAGTTTAAACCGGGAACCTATACTTTAGTTAGCCGGTACGCAATTGATCCAAACAACTCAAGTCAATATACAGATTACTGGTTTAAAGATGTTATCAAGATTAATCCTAGCCAGCACGCCTCAAACATTGATAGTTTCACTGAAAACAAGGATGGTAGCTACCAGATTACTGGTTGGATGGCAAGCAACGCTACAATGGCGATGAAGGACGTTCACCCATACTTGATCTTGGTAAACGACAAGGGGCAAGAACTTGGCCGAACGGAAGTGAAGTTAGAGGCACGTTCTGACGTTGCTGAAGCCTTTCCAACAATTTACAACAGTGCAATCTCCGGATTTAATGCTAATCTCAAGTTGAATAAGGGTATCAACATTGATAAGAAGACTAACGAAGGCCTTCAGCTTTACCTGCGTTTCACGGAAGCCAAGGATGGTAATCCGACAGCTGAATTAGTAGCTGATGACCAGGTTAATACTGGTTTCATGATTAAGGATGGCCAACTCGTCAAAAGGGCTTAGAAAACTGAATAAGAGGTAACAAAAAGGGTTCACTCAGCCTGTTGCTGAATGAACCTTTTTTAGTATGTCTAATAACCGTAGCGAGTTTGTGTTGAACGGTAATAACCCGTTTCATACGAAGAACGAGGACTAGCTTGTGATGATGAATAATCTTCACTGTCATCATCCGAAGAGGAGTGGTGACGACTACCGCTCGTTACGTAGTCACTGCCGTTACCGCTACCAGGATCATTGTAAGAGGCACCACCTGGCAGAATGAAGTCAGTCTTGTTATAGCCATTGTAGTTTGGCTGTGACTTATACATCTTTGTTTCGTGGTTAACAACCTTCTTTGGCTTCAGACCAAGTTCCTTGCGAACCAGCTTAGAAACTCGGTTGATTTCCTTTGGACTAGCAATCTGGAAAGATGCCCCGTCAATCATGGCGTTTTGACCTTGGAAGTGGTAGGTCGTGACACTGTTCATGGCACTGTGGTAGTTACCGTACAGGGTTGCAATATCGTCAATTGGGATGTTGGTTTTAACGCCATCCCCGACAGCATCCATGATCTTGTTAGCAGAGCTGATAGAGCCCGATTTCTTGAACTTTTTAATAACACTAGATAAGATTTGTTGCTGCCGCTTTTGTCGGCCATAATCGTTGTTTGGATCTTGGTACCGCATCCGCGAGTATTTCAAAGCTTCGTTACCGTTTAGATGTTGTTTACCCTTCTTGAAGTGGTGGCCTTCGTAGGTAAAGGCGAACGGGTTATCAACCTCGACACCACCAAGGGAGTTAACAACTTTCTTGAGGACTCCCATGTTGATAACCGCGTAGTAGTCAATTGGCACGTCAAGTAGCTCACTGACTTGCTTAACAGTCTGCTTTGGTCCCCCGATGGAGTAGGCTGCGTTGATTTTAACGTAGTCCGCACCATCATCGGTGTTGACGCGGACTAAAGTATCCCGCGGGATACTAGTCATAGTAATCCGCTGTGTCTTGGGGTTAATGGTGAAAAGTTCGATTGAGTCGGTGTTTCCACCGGCGTTGCCTCGATGGAGGGCCCCAACATCAGTTCCCATGGCTAGGACAGAAACCGGTTTTCCTTGCTGGAGCTTTTTGCTGATTTTACCATCACCGTCGCTGAAGACCCCAGTAGCCATCTTGTGGACCTTGTGGTATTCGTAGAAACCACCACCAACGACCAGGATAATGAGTAGCCAGATTAGGGCTTTCATCCATTTCGGCGTGTGGAAGTGGTGCTTCTCTGGCACAGGCGGGGGAGTCGGTCGATCTACTTTGGTTTTTTTATGGTGGTGATAATGAAATTCGTGGTGGGGACGTTCAGATTGCTCCTCTTCGTGAGCATTTTTGTAAATTTGTTCCTCTAATCTTTTTCGGTATTCTTCGCGCGACTCGCGTTCGTTGTTGTTATTATCCATAGCAAATGTACCTCGATTTTATTTCTAACGTTACTAATATAGCAAAAAAGCGGGTAATAGTTCAATAACATACTAGTAGCTTAAACATTCTGTAAACAATTTGTTTTATAAATAATTTACAACATTCAATTATCATAAATAATCTAAAATGATACGATATTTGGTGAATTATAAAAATAGGAACATTTATAAAGGAAGTGCCTCACGATTGCTAGAACTCTTCTAACAATCTATGAGGCGCTTCAATAATACCTGGGTCATCTTTCCCTATACTATTTTTATTTAAATCCTTTGATTTTTTTCGTAAATTGGTGCCATGCATAATTACGGCTCATAACATTTGTTTGATAAACTGCGTGATAGGTAACGTTACAATGCTTTGAACATATGTAGACATTCAATAATCTCTCCGCAAGAAATCCAAAAAGTCGTTGTTGATACTCACTATATGAGGAAATATCAACCCTTTGTTCCACTTCAAATAGTATATCAAAAAGCCACTTGCAATAATCATTAAGATTCTCACGTGTAGTGTAGAACATGTTATAAAAAGAAGCACGTTCCATTGACATCGTTTTGTCAAATGCTTTTACAAATTCAGGATACTTTTGTTGAAGTACTTCCCTAGTAATTTTTAAATCTTTAGCGTGGTGATACTTAGCAAAATTTTGGCCGATTGTACCGTCCCCCCCTTTTTCTGGTTGCGAAACAATCCAATCAGCAGTAGATAATTCTTGTTCCAATACCGATTCGTTTATTGGACGTGCCTTTCCAGTTAAAAGCACCGAAAAATCAAGATACTTACGATGATGGAATTTCGAAAAAAATCGCCGATAATGAGATAAACCAATGTTTTCATCAGAAGTGTTTTTCCACATCCAATAAAGGCCAGTTAATTCACAATATGATTTATTTTTATTTGAAATATTATCACCAGTGTTATCAGTGAGGTAACTATCAGGATTGAAGTTTTTATTTGCGCCTACTAATAGCGCCTTATAATTTTGAGGCAAATTGTAATTGAACTTCTTGTGCGTAATTACATACATTGTCATTCTATATCTTCCTTTATGTATTGGCTGATGACTAATTATATATCATTCCATATAAAAAGCCAAAAACTAGAATGTCATTTTAGTATTAGAGATAGTTGTTAAAAATTCTAAATCACTATGCATCCTCCACCTTTAAAGATTACAGTTTTTATGATGAAGCCACTGGTTCCTATATTGTTGTACTCTTCTACGACTCGAAGCATTATAACAATCATTACCAGTGAGAAACGTATATGAGTAAAATCATTATGAATTGACTGGGACTTGTACATCTGTTTGTATGTTTATTGACACTCAGCGAACTTAGACTTAGTAACTCAAAATAAAGTCGATTTTTTTTGACTGAAAGTCTGGAGGGAAACAATATAAATCATTTGGCTTCACTTTTAAAGGTGTTAAGCAGAAACGCCATCCACTGCCACAATAATGGTAACATTGCTAGTATCTATTAAATATACTAAAATATAAAAGATATTGCGCAATTTAAAATATGAAAGGAAAATTTTTGATGGCATCAAAACAACTTGCTGAAGCAGTAAACAAGCGGCGGACATTCGCTATTATTTCCCACCCAGATGCGGGTAAGACGACAATTACCGAACAGCTCCTTCTTTTCGGGGGTGTCGTTCGGGAAGCCGGGACCGTCAAGGCACGGAAGACCGGTAACTTTGCCAAGTCTGATTGGATGGAAATTGAAAAGAAGCGGGGAATTTCCGTTACTTCTTCCGTTATGCAGTTTGATTTTCAGGGTAAACGAATTAACATTCTAGATACTCCTGGACACGAAGACTTTTCCGAAGATACTTACCGAACCTTGATGGCCGTTGACTCAGCCGTCATGGTAATTGACAGTGCCAAGGGGATTGAACCCCAAACCAAGAAACTCTTCCAGATTTGTAAGATGCGGGGAATTCCGATTTTTACTTTTATGAACAAGTTTGATCGGGATGCCCGGGATCCATTGGACCTGTTGAATGAAGTTGAAGACGTGTTAGGAATCGAAACCTACCCAATGAACTGGCCAATTGGTTCTGGTCATCAATTCAAGGGAATCTATGACCGCTTTAACCATCGGGTTGCTCTAACACACCCAGCCGATCCAGAGAATCCCTACCTTCCATTGGATGAAGACGGTAAAGTCAAAGGGGACAACCCGTTAGCTGGGGATGGTGAATGGCAGGATGCCCTGGATGGAATGGAGCTTGTGGAAGTTGCCGGAAACCAGCTTGACCGGGAGAAAATTGCCAAGGGGGACCAAACACCAGTATTCTTTGGTTCTGCTTTAACAAACTTTGGTGTCCGGACCTTTCTTGAAAACTACCTGCAATTTGCTCCTGCACCGGGGGAACACAAGACGGAAAACGGTGAAATTGTAAAGCCGCTTGACCCCGAATTTTCTGGCTTTGTATTTAAAATTCAGGCGAATATGAACCCACGTCACCGGGACCGGATTGCCTTTGTGCGAATCTGCTCTGGTGAATTTGACCGGGGGATGGACGTCACCCTGGAGCGGACTAAGAAGCCGTTGCGACTTTCAAACGTTACTGAGTTTATGGCTGATACCCGGGAAAATGTGGAAAAGGCTTGTGCTGGTGACATTATCGGTTTGTATGATACTGGTAACTTCCAGATTGGTGACTCAATTTACACCGGTAAGAAGGACATTAAGTTTGAAAAGCTACCACAGTTTACGCCAGAACTGTTTATGCGGGTTTCGGCTAAGAATGTGATGAAGCAAAAATCCTTCCACAAGGGGATTAACCAACTGGTTCAAGAAGGGGCAGTGCAGCTTTACCGGTCCTACACGACGAATGACTATATTTTGGGTGCCGTTGGTCAACTGCAGTTTGAAGTTTTCAAATTCCGGATGAAGAATGAATACAACTCTGATGTTGTGATGGAACCAATGGGCCACAAGACCGCTCGTTGGATTGACCCAGAACAGCTGGACGAAAAAATGTCTTCGTCGCGGAATATTCTGGTTAAGGACATTCATGACCAGCCACTATTCTTGTTTGAAAACCAATTTGCTGAGAACTGGTTCAAACAGAAGTATCCGGATGTTAAGTTGACGACTAAACTGTAAGTGATGTGATAGTGGTTGCTAAGCAGCTTGTTTTAGCTAAATGCTATATGCTAGAATGTTCCTGTTTTTTAGCTACCTTTACACCTAACAATATTTATTGAGCGTAATACGCAACTAAGAATTAGTAAACTCAATCAATTCTTCTGAGAAAGGAGGTAGCAAATTGAAAAAAGACAATTTTTGGACGAAAATTTGGGATTATCCCATTAATGGTCGTCAAGTATATCTCATTGCCTTTTTATTTTACTTTTTGCCTACGCTTTTGAGCGAAACGACTTTTATACCGATAATTAGCAGTCATTGGTTAAGAATATTTACTTATATTTCGTTGCCATTACTGTTATTTAAGATTTTTGTGTTGGATCAGTGGAGAAAGAAAGAACTTTTGGTAATTTCAATTTTCCTAATTTTTGGTTTAATAGTTTGGCGAACAGCTCGTTATTCTGACCTATTGATAATTTTTCCTTTTATTATTGGAGCCAAAAACGTTAATTTTAGGGATATTATCCGGTGGTATTTTTACGTAACCGTCTTTTTCATAATGACAGTTATGATTTTTTCTTTAGTTAAAATAATCCCTAATCTTGTGTATTATTCTAAAATGAGGCCAACGAGATATTCCCTCGGTATGCTCTATCCATCGGTTCTTGCGGCGCACTATTTGTTCCTAGCGCTTGCATATTGCTACTTAAAGTTTGGTAGGCTAAATATAGTTGATTATCTGCTAATCACTATAGGAGATTTTATCTGCATGTGGCTTACCAATACTAGATTAGACTTTTTGGCAACTCTGATTATAATACCTGTGATGGTTATTGCTCAGCGGGCTTATCAGGGGAAGAGATTGTCAAACATAATTGCTTCTTTTTGGTGGATGGCTACCCCAATTTCAGCAACGATTATAATTTTCCTTTCGTATTTTTATAACTCTTCTAATCATTTCCTTTACAAAGTGAATACTTTACTTTCAAGTCGACTAGAATTAGGCCGACAGGCTTTTAAAAGGTATGATCTAAATCTTTTAGGAAGATCAATTGTTGAGCATTCATTTGCTGGTGTAAAAGGACAGAAACTAGAAAAATTAGCTAGTGGCGGTATGCAAAATAATTATTTTTACATCGATTCTTCCTATATCCGGCTAATTTTATTATGGGGGTTATTGGCCTTTGTTATCGTAATTATTTGTTTAACCTTTATTGCAATAAGGTCCACAGTACGAAAAACATTTATCCTCTCAGCGATAATTTTAGTTTCATCATTAAGCTTTATGTTTGAACCGCATATCGTTCAAATAATTTATAATCCATTCCTACTAGCTTTGCTATCTAATAGTTATTTCAGTAGTCTTAATAAGGAGAATAAAAATGCAAGATAATAAGATCAGTTTAAAAAATATTTCAAAAATTGTTTGGCATAATATTGTAGTCATTGTTATTGCAACGCTACTATTTGGACTTTTAGGTGGCTTGTATGCAAAGCATAAGCAGCATACTGACTATATATCTACTCGAAACTTAATGACTAGTCGTTCTTACCGGGGAAATGCTGCCAATGAGGAAGTTCAAGCTGACATTAATTTGGGCAGTACATATTCCAAAATTGTTAAAAGTGATAATGTTGCACGGGCTGCTCACAGAAGCCTGCCAAAAGATATTAGAAAAGAATACAGTACAAAGCAGCTCGGTACGATAGTGAAAGCACATCCGGTGACACAAACTACAATGGTAGAAGTTAGTGTGAAAGCAGGTACTGCAAAGGCATCATCAAAGATCGTTAACGCTATAACTGATGCCGCAGCTAAACAAATTCCAAGAAGAGTCCCATCAAGTGGAAAGATTTCTCTTTTTGCAAAGGCAACTGCTGATGATGCGCAAAGTGTCACTACTCCTTCGATTAAGAAATTTACATTGATTGGTGCGGCAGTAGGTTTCTTATTAGGGATGGTATTAGCATTCTCGGTAACTACTTGGACTAAGTTAATCTAAATATGCTTTAAATGATTTGAAATACTCTTTCTATATGAGTAGTTAACTAACTGATCTAAGGTAGTTCAGTTAATTCTAATGGTTTTATTGACTGATGTTTATATTCTTGGGGTGAGTTATAATTTGAAGCTTTGAAGCTTTTAAGCTTTAAATGAATTATTATAACTATCTTATTGTTATAGAGAAATTAATGTGGAAGCAGGTGATATGCTGAGCTATTCAAAAATGCTGAGAAATTATCACTATGAAATGTCTTGTTTCAAAAAGTAAGTTCACAATTAATCGTCTTTTCTGTCCTAATTTTTCAAAGACTAGGTCAAATAAAAGCAAATATTTAAAGTTGATAGCAATGTTAAAAGGAGAAGAATAAAATTGAAAAGGAAAGTGACAACTGTTGTAGTTCTAACAATAAGCTTTCTAATACTATCGATAACTTATGTCTGGAGTTTTGCAAGATTACATATGATCCTAGGGGCGGGGGATTTTATGTTTCATGCTAATCGAATGGAAGAACTCTACCGAAATATTCAACAGGGAAGCTTCATTCCAAGAATAAGTACAGCAACGTTTAATCAAGTAGGAAGTGGAATAAACTTTTTTTACCCATGGTTATTACTGTATCCGTGGGTATTGTTACGTTTAGTTACAAACAATCCAATTAGTGCTTTTTATTTATATATCATCCTTGAAACTTTTGTAACTTTTAGTATTTCATATTATGGAATGCACAAGTATTCCGGTTCAAAAAGACGAGCGCTTATTTTCTCATTGCTATACACGTTTGCTAATTACCGCCTTTTCCTGGTTTTTCATCAGAATGTACTAGCAGAGTCAATTGCATATACTTTCTTACCATTAGTATTGCTGGGTTTTTATGAAGTATTCTTTAGGGATAAAAAGAAATGGCCATTACTAGCGATTGGAATGTCGTTGTTACTGTATTCACATATGTTAACGACTGCTTTAACAGCTTTTTTTCTATTAATTACATTATTAATTTTTTGGCGAAATGTAGTAGAAAAAGGAGCCAGAATGTTATCAGCTATTAAAGCGGTTGGACTAAGTATTTTATTAACGGCATTTTATCTATTTCCATTTATTGAACAAACGTTAGGTAACCATTTACGTGCATCATGGACGGGATTTAATTTCATTCAACAACCAATGCAAGTAATTGAATCCTCAATTAATAATGAGCCTGATCACACTGTAGGCTTTTTGCTAATTCTGACGGTCCTTCTGGGCTTTACTTATTTAAGAAATGCACCAGTATTAGAAAAATATTCTTATTTTGCAGGATTAATATTAGTGGTATTAACAACTAGTCTGTTTCCATGGGGTGGCTTTTTAAATACGCCATTAGCCAATTTACAATTTCCATTTCGTCTTAATGGCTTGGCAACTGTAATGCTTTGTATTTATCTTTCGTTTATTATCAATAATATGATTATCAAGCTAAAAGTTAAGTATCAGGTGACGACTATTGTTTCATTACTTGCGGTGATAGCAATTACTTTTGGATTAATGCTTACAACTAGTCATCAGATAATTAATCAACGATTAAGTGCAAACGTTCCAATGCTGAACAAACGCCCTACTCCAGAAAATTATTATCCAGCAAAGAATGGTGCTTATTACAATTTGACATCTGAAAATTGGCATAATATGTTCTATTACTATGGGCATAACGGGGCATTTGATTACTTCCCAGTAGCTGTTAAAGGTAAAATTAACGATGCGGTGGTTAACCATCAAGCTATTGTAGATGGGAAAAAAGTCTATTTTGCCAATCGGTTAACTAGTAAGCCCAATCAGTTAGAGTATAATTTGACCGGTATCAAAGCAGGTGCCAATGTTAAATTGCCAGTGCTTTATTATAAAAATGATTTTGTAAAGATTGGTAATGAACATTTTGAAAAACCGACAGTGACTAAAGTAGATACAATTCAAGTTCGTGTTCCCAAACATGATAAACAAATTATTATTAAGTATCGTAACTCAGTGCTTGATAATAGTACTTTGGTTGTCTCATTAGTATCTTGGCTAGGGGTGTTGATCATATATATTGGTAATATAACTAGAAAGAAGAAAATTCATGAAACAGTATTTAAAACTAATTAGGCCTTTCCATTGGGTGAAGAACTTATTAATTTTTGTTCCGTTATTTTTTGGCGGTCAACTTTTTGATAGAAATAAGCTTTTCTTGTTAGTATTGGGTTTTATTACTTTCAGCTTTATAGCTTCGTCTGTTTACATTATTAATGATATTCAAGATGCTGATAAAGATCGAAGACATCCTAAAAAACGTTTTCGTCCGATTGCAAGTGGTAAAATAAGCAAACAACACGCTGCTACATTCCTTGTCGGGCTACTGTTGGTTAGTTTCTTAATGATGGCTTATTTAACTAGGATTAACCATAATCCATGGACCTCATTTGGATTCCCTATTTTTTATTTGATAATGAATATTGCGTACAGCAATGGCTTGAAGAATATTCCTTTGGTAGATGTGGTGATTATTGCAGTTGGTTTTGTTATCCGTCTTTTGTATGGGGGAGGTTTAGTAAACATTACTATTTCGGATTCTCTGCTTTTGACGGTAATATCGGCATCAATGTTCCTAGGCTTTGGAAAGCGTCGTAATGAGTTAAAAAAGGGAACTAGTACTCGTAAAGTTTTAAAAGCTTACAGTATGGAATTTCTTGATAAAATTATGTATGTTTTTATTGGCTTGACTCTGATGTTTTATTCATTATGGTCAATTAATGGTAGTGCTTGGTTGGTTTATACATCACCACTCGCGATGATTATTGTTGCTGATTATTGCTTAATTATTGAGAGTGGTAGTTCAGATGGGGATCCGGCAGAGGTACTAAAACATTCTAAATCATTAATGGCCTTGCTATTGCTGTTTTTACTAGTGTTGTTGCTCTGCCTTTATGTTGATTGAAGCGGTGAGAGGGATGTCTGGCATTTCGAATACGTGGAGAATGTGAAACTATTTATAGCTCTGTCTTCGCATCCTTGTATCTTAGAGGTAGCATAAGTAAATTCCCAATATTAGCCAATACTGGATACTGAAAAATTTATGCATTTGTAAATAGTCATTAATATGTATATAAGAATTCTATTGTAATTGAGGAGAGCTTTATGGCTAAGAAAATCGAGTTTCATGACGGAACAGACAAGTTTGAAGAGGGAACAATCACAGACACCATTGTTTTAATCAGCAGCGATTGGAATGATTATGGATTTAAGATGTTATTTGATGTTTTGTATTTTGATAGTGAGGGTAACTATATTAATTTAGGTGGGACAAGAATATATCCTTCAAGATTTGATGATTTGAGAAAATTAACTAATTTTGTAAAGAATAGTAAATCAAAACAATACTGTACAGTAGGGGAAGATATACGCTTTTATTATAAAGTTTACAATACACTTGGTGATGAAGAAGCTCTTAATTTTCTTGAAGAAATTAACGATGTAACTGTATTTGGAATAGGAAAACTAAAAGAAATAGATACAAGTATTTTTAATAATTATAATAAAGAAGATATCCCCAGTATAATATCCAGTGAATATATGAAGATTAGTAAGTTGGAGGATTTTAAGAAAAGAACTTTATTTAGATTAAATTCTGAATTGTATGACCTTCTTTATCTTAGAGACAAAGTGCTCCAAGAAAATGAAACAAAAAATATTATTAATTTTGGCAGATTGCAAGAAATAACTTGAACGAATTTAATGACGTAGATTAAGCAGGAAGATCTCGATTGGTGTATGCCAA
>NZ_CANCWN010000025.1:0-30736 GCF_947381485.1 Limosilactobacillus avium
TGATACCTGATGTCACGCCGAATGGCGTTTTTGCATTTACCACCAATTAGGTGGCTAACTTCATTCTATAATCCACCAAATTCGTTATCCAAACATTATACGTGAATTGGGCCCAAAAGTGAACCAATTAGTAGGTGGTCAGTTTTGCTGGGCGCCAAAATACGGTACAATGATGAAAGAGAAATGGGGAATTAAAATGAAGTTACCAAGTGAATTTATCAGTAAGTACCGCCGCCTGCTCGGCGATGAGGCCCCGGCGTTTTTGGCCGCCTTTGACCAGGAGAGTCAGGGCGGCTTCCGGGTCAACCCCCTAAAGGCAGCGCCCAAAGCTGCTCTGACCAGGGCAACGGGGAAGGTCGAATACGTTCCCACTGGCTACCGGGGCCCGGTGGATGGCAAGTCGCTGGACCACGTTGCCGGGGCAATCTACAGCCAGGAACCATCGGCAATGTACGTTGGTGAGGTAGTTGATCCTCAGCCCGGTGAGCGGGTCCTGGACCTGTGTGCGGCACCCGGGGGCAAGACAACCCACCTGGTGGCCAAGATGGGTGACCAGGGCCTCCTGGTGGCCAACGAGATCTTCCGCAAGCGGGCGTTAGTCCTTGCGGAGAACCTGGAGCGGTGGGGGACCCGGTCGACCGTCGTCACCAACGAGAGCCCGGCTGACCTAGAGAAGCAGTTTCCCGCCTTCTTTGACCGTATCCTGGTTGATGCCCCGTGTTCCGGGGAGGGGATGTTTCGTAAGGAGCCGGCCGGTATTGAGTACTGGAATCCGGACTACCCGGCAGAATGTGCCAACCGCCAGCGGAAGATTTTGGCCTCGGCCCTTAAGATGCTGAAACCGGGTGGCACCCTCGTTTACTCCACCTGCACCTTCGCACCGGAGGAGGACGAGCAAAACGCGGCCTGGCTGCTCAAAACCTACCCGGACCTGGCGATGGAAGAAATCAAGAAGTACCCGGGGATGGACACGGGACGACCGGAGTGGGCGGATAATAATCCGGAACTGACGAAGGCCGTCCGCCTTTTCCCCCACCACATCCAGGGTGAGGGGCACTTCATTGCCAAATTCACGCTGGCTAGGACAGCGACACCAGCCGCCCCGGTCAAGGCCAAGAAAAAGAAGAAGCGTAACAAGAAGGGGGCTAACAACCGTCTGAGTCGGGAGGAACAGGCCCTGTTTGCCGACTTCTGCCAGTGGTTCATGCCAAGCTACCAGCCCCACCACCTCCTGACTTACGGTGACCAGCTCTATGACCTACCCGCCGGTATGACATCGGTTGACGGGCTGACGGTCCTGCGGCCGGGCCTCCACCTCGGTACGTTTAAAAAACGGCGCTTTGAGCCAGCGTTGGCCCTGGCACTGACGGTCAAACCCGGGGCGACGAAGCGGGAAATCGAACTGACGCCGGACGACTGGCGCAAGTACGCCCACGGCGATGTTGTGTCCGGGGACACTGGCCTGGAAAATGGCTGGTACCTGTTGACCTGCCAAAACCTCAGCTGTGGTTTTGGCAAGCTAGTCAACGGAACGATTAAGAACTTCTACCCGAAAGGGCTGCGTTTCTAGGAAGGATGTAAGAAAATGAAAGAAAAGAACGCGTTTCACGTTAATGGCTACTTGGGTCTGCTCCTGACAATCATTGGAACCATCCTGGGTGCCGGCCTGGTCTACTTTGGGATGCGCCAGTCGCGCCTGTGGATGATCATCATTGGCGGGCTGATCCTACTGGTGGTCCTGATCTGCTGCACCTCGCTGACGATTATCCAACCTAACGAGGCCAAGGTCCTGACTTTCTTTGGGAACTACATCGGGACGATCCGGGATGCCGGCCTGTTTATGACGGTGCCCTTCACCGACAAGGAACGGGTTTCCTTGCGGGTCTGCAACTTCAACAGCCAGATCCTGAAGGTCAACGATTCCAAGGGGAACCCGGTCGAGATTGCGGCCGTGATCGTCTACAAGGTGGTTGATACCGCCAAGGCCCTGTTCTCGGTGGATGACTACGAACAGTTCGTCCAGATTCAAAGTGAGTCGGCCATCCGGCACGTCGCCAGTGAATACCCGTACGATACCTTCGAAAACGAGCAGGCCCTGACCCTGCGGAGCAACCCGACAGAGGTCTCGGACCGCTTAACAGCAGAGCTCCAGGACCGGCTAAACGTTGCCGGGGTGAAGATCATCGAGACCCGGCTGACCCACTTGGCCTACGCTACCGAAATCGCCAGCGCCATGCTCCAGAAGCAGCAGTCGGCAGCTATCCTGTCGGCCCGGAAGATCATCGTCGAGGGGGCCGTTTCCATCACGGAGGACGCCATCGACCGCCTGGCAAAGGAGACCGACCTTAACCTGACCGACGCCCAGCGCTTGCAGATCATCAACAACATCATGGTTGCGATTGTCAGTGAGCGGGGGACCCAGCCGGTGATTAACACGGGAACGAATAACTAGTAATAGATGCTAAAAAGGGATTAGCAACGTTTGCTGCTAATCCCTTTTCTGATGCGTTTCTTATAAATCCCGCTGGTGGACGTAGCTCAGTAGGTCCGGGCCCAGCACGTAATCGACAGTGCCTAGGTCGGCGTAACTGCTTACCCCCAGGAGGGTCAGCAGGCGGGTGATGGCCACTCGCCACTCGCCCAGTGTCTGGTCCAGCTTGTCAATCCCGTCCTGGGTGAGGACGTTGAGGAAGTAGCCAGCAACCCCACAGGCACTTGCCCCCAGCGCCCCGGCCTTAATGACGTCTAGCGGGGATGTAATGCCGCCAGAAGCGATGAACGTGGCGCCGCTTCCTGCTGCGCGCGCTTCTAACAGGGTCTCCGGGGTGGTCTGGCCCCAACCGGCCATGTCGTTGAAGTCGGCCCGGCGGTTGCGGCGGTTTTCAATCATGGCAAAGTTTGTGCCCCCGCGACCACTGACGTTGATCGTCTGCACGCCCGCCTTGTGTAAACGGGTCACGTCGTCCTTATTCATCCCGAAACCAACTTCCTTGACGATTACCGGGACGTCTAAGTGCTTGACCAGGTGCTCAATGTTGGCCAACCAGTAGAATGACCGGTCCCCCTCCGGCATTACCAGTTCCTGAGCGGCATTAAGGTGCAGTTCGATGGCGTTGGCCCCCAGGAGTTCGATGGCGGCCTGGGCCTCATCGAGAGTTGCCTTAGCACTGAGGTTAGCGATTACCAGGCCGTCGGGGTCTTCCTCCCTAACTACCTGGAAGGAGTCACGGCAGGCCGGATCCTTGAGAGCAACGCTGGCCGACCCGGTCGCCATTGCCACCCCGTGCTTAGCGGCCAGGCGAGCCAACTGACGGTTGACTGCCTTTGCCTGGTCACTGCCGCCGGTCATTGCCTCGATGTAGAAGGGGGTCGCTAGTTTTAAGCCGGGAGCCAGGGTGGCGGTCAGGTCAACGTCTTTAACCGCCTTTTCCGGGAGGGCGGTGTGGATTAACCGCACCTGGTCAAAGGGGTGGTCCCGGTGGGCTTGCTGGTAGTACTTGCTGGCGAGGGAAAGGTGTTCGTTCTTGCGTTGTGCTTGTCGTGATTCCATAATTGCCTTCCTTGTTGATGGTAAAACGAAGAGGCTGGAGAAAATCTCCGGCCCCTTATTTTTAGTGCAATGGTAAATGCTCTTGAACGTGGTGCTTGACGTCCGCGATGAAGTGGACGTTGAGCGGTAGCTGTTCAATGTGGTTCTTTGTCCAGGACTTCAGGACACTCTTGAAGTCGGCTTGGCGGTCGATGGCCACGATTCCGCAGTCACCACCACCGGCTCCGGAAGTCTTCGCTGCCCCGCCGAACTTCTCAGCAATTTGGCAGAGACGGTGGAGAACCGGGGTCTCAATATCAACGCCGGAGTTGGTCCCCAACTGCTTGAGGAGGTCCCGGTTGTAACGGATTTCCTGCTTAATCTTTTCCAGGTCCTGGTTATGGAAGCCGTCAACCATCCGCTGGATGCAGTTGCGACTTTCGTCTAAGAAGTGGTGGTATTCGTCCTGCTGCCGAGCCTTGAAGAGGGAAATTTTGTCGACCAGCTGTGAGGTCGAGGCCGGCTTCCCGGTCCAGCCAATCAACAGCTCCAGGTTCTTCGGGGCGTGGAGGGATTCAATCTTGAGGTCGGGCCACGGCAGGTCGATTAGGGACTTGATATCCAGGTACTGCCGCTGCTGGGCCAGCCACTGCCGGTCAAAGGAGTGGTAGGCAATCCAGCCCCCGTAAACGGAGGCGGCAACATCACCGAGCGACCCGTTCCCCTGGACCTCGAAGTGGGCGATGGCCGCCAGCTTGAAGATCTCGTCCTTTGTGACGGGGAGGTTGTAGAAACGACATAGGGCCTTGACCGTGGCCACCGTGACCGCCGCCGAGGAGCCCAGACCGTACTTGCGACCGTTATCGCTGTCGAGTTGGCTATCAATCTGGATATCGTAGATCCGTAGTTCCCGTTCAAAGCTCCGGGCGTACTCTTCGGTTACCCGGATTGCCGAGAGAATGTAGGAAAACGGGTTGTCCCGCTTGTCGACCACCATCTGGTCGCCCATCCGCCGCCACATTAACTGGTCGTTGTGGTACTGGCGGCTAAAGATCTGGCCCATTTCACGGGCGGATTCCTTGATTGTGCAGGTGACGAACTGGTCGAGGGCCACCAAGATTGCCGGGTAGCCGTTTTCAACGACGGCGTACTCACCAGCAATATAGAGTTTTCCAGGTGCTTTTTCAGTAATCAATTGTCAAATTTCCCTTCTCATCAAATTATTCTTCCCAAATTTGAATGCCCGGCCCCGGCTTGGCGACCACGAGACGGTCAGGGCCAAACTGTTCGGCGAGGGCATCATAGATTGGCCGGCGGTTGTGCTGGTCATAGATTACCTTGACGTTAGGCCCCGCATCCATGGTGAAGTAGCAGTTAATGCCGTTTTCACGAAGAGCCCGGACCGCATTCATGGCCGTCAGGGTATCACTATTAAAGTATGTAAAGCCGGGATCAGCAGACAGGGTCAAGGCATGCATCCGCAGGGCGTTTGACTCGGCGATACGGCCAATGGCATCGATATCTTCAGCCTTAATGGCTGCCTTGACCGCCTGCATATCGTGGGCCACAATTTCTGGCCAGACCTTGTAGTAGGGCGAGGTGGTCACGCTTTGCTGCATTCCGTAACGACTAGAAACCTTTTTCTTTTTTGTGTCAATTAAGATGGCAAGCATCTCAATATTAAAGGGCACGTCTTCCATGATTGGCTTGGCGTAGGAAGTCAGGTCGTCGTGGCCCCTTTGCCACTCAACCAGCCCCCCGTAGATCGACCGGGTAGCGGACCCCGACCCCCGCCGTGCTAAACGGGAAAGGTCGCGCCGGTCCAGGTGCATCCCCGCAGCCGTGCTGGCAGCTCCCGCCAGGGCCGCAAAAGCGGAGGCGGAGGAGGCGAGTCCCGCGGCGGTAGGCACATGGTTAGTCGATTCAACGTTGGCGTAGGCAGTCTGGCCACTGCGCTGGCGAACCAGGTCCAAGAACTTGTGGACCTTTTGGCTAGCCTGGTCATCGAGGACCTGCCCGTTAATTGCTACCCGGTCGCTGTTCAGCTGGTCATCAAACTCAACAGAAGTCGTGGTGTAGAACTCGTCGAGGGTCAGCGACAGGCTGTCAGTTTCTGGAAGGATCAATTGCTGGTCCCGCTTGCCCCAGTACTTGACCAGGGCAATGTTCGTATGTGCTTTTGCGGTTGCCATTACTCTTCTTCCCCCCGTTGGTCAAGCGGCTGGATCCAGGTTTGGTGGGCGCCACTTTCCTTGAGAATGCTGGCTAGCCGGCGGGCACCAAGGGCCGTTTGCATAATGGCAAACATGCAGCCGCCTCGGCCCCCACCGGTCAGCTTGGCCCCGAGGGCACCGTTTTGCTTGGCCACCTTGATTAATTTGTCCAGGCTATCGTCACTGACGGTCAGTGCCGCCAGGTCAACCTGGGCGGCGTCCAAAGCCGTCCCCAACTTAATGACCTCATTCCTTTGCAAGAAATCCCGGGTTGCGTTAACCAGGTTACCGAGGTGGTTAATGTGGGCCTGCGCCTCATCCGGGTGTTCCTTTAATAATTGCTGGACACTGGTAATGGCTTCTTTGGTTGCGCCCTTAACCCCCGTATCGGCAATTACCATGGTCGCGGACAGGTTCATCTCAATTGGCTTGCCGGCTTGTCCCTTAATATAGTAGAGGGGCTTGTCAGAAGAAACCGTTGCCGCGTCCAGGCCGGACGGACTCCGGTGGGTAACCTGTTCTTCGATATCGGCCAACTGCAAGAGTTCGTCGCGTCCCAATGTCTTTTCGTAGTAATCAAAAAAAGCGCGGACAATTGCGACGGCGGTAGCGGCAGACGACCCCATCCCCCGTTCAGCGGGCAGTTGGCTGTCAATCGTCAGCAGCCAGCCATCTTCTTGTCCAGCAAACTTGGTTACCAAGGCGTTGATCAGCTTTTGAATCCCCAACATGTTATTGGGAAGCTCATCCAGCGGCCCCGTAAAGTAACGGCTCTTCACCAGTTGTGCGTGGTCGGCTCGCTGGTCGATGGTCACCGTTAGTTTAACGTTGGGAAGGGGGAGGGCAATTGCGGGCTGTCCGTAGACAACGCTGTGCTCCCCCATCAAGATAATTTTCGCATGGCTCTTTCCAATCCCTTGTTGTTTCACCATTGTAACCTACTTTCTTAAGTATAGAGATTCCATTCACCATCATAACTTAAATCCAGCAAATGTAAAAGGGTTGACCATTACTCATTACCAAATCTAAATAATTTCGGCGGGGGATGGGCCGGGACAAGCGGTGGACGAATGGTGTATGATATTACTAACAATTATTAGTTGAAATCCGGTGATAGTTTGAATAAGGAAACCCAAAAGCGGTCACGTAAACGTGATAAGACGGCCCCAATCTATTCAGTGGTGGACCTCGAAACCACCGGGACAAGTATCAATCACGGTGACCGGATCATCCAGATTGGCTGCGTGCTGGTCCAGGATGGTGAAATCATTAACCACTTTGAAACCAAGGTCAACCCCCGGGAGAAAATTCCGCGTTCGGTGGTCCAGCTGACAGGGATTCGGGACCAGGACGTTAAGAAGGCGCCCCTGTTTGATGACGTGGCCGCCACCGTCTACAGCCTCTTAAGCGGGACAATCTTTGTGGCCCACAACGTCAACTTTGACTTCCCGTTTTTAAACGCGGAGCTCGAGCGGGCCGGTTACCCATCGCTGCCCATTAAAGCCATCGATACGGTGACCCTGAGCCAAATCCTGTTGCCAACGGCTAAGAGCTACCGCCTGCGGGACCTGACGAGTTCGCTGAAGATTGAACACGACCACCCCCACAGCGCCGTTTCTGACGCGGAGGCGACTGCCCACCTGTTGGTCGACCTCCTCAAGCGGGTTCACGACCTGCCGACAATTACTCTCCGCCACCTGGTCCAGTTAAAGCTGGCCCTGCCGCAGCATACCGCGGACGTCCTGGCGGATGAGCTGGCCAGCCGGGAGGACCACCCCCAGCCGCTGAGTGAGGACCTCTACGTCAGTCACGGGATTGTCCTCCACAAGCAACGGCCGCTGTCCGTCGAGAAGCAGACGGCCAAGGTGCGGTATTCGGCCACTAAGAAGGCCAAGCAGAAGCTGTATGGCGACCAGCTGGAATTCCGGCCGGTCCAAGCCAAGATGATGAACAGTATCTACAATAATTATACCCACGACGAACCGAAGAACATGGTCGTTGAGGCCGGTACCGGGAGCGGGAAGACCCTCGGCTACCTCCTGCCCCTGGTTTACGCCGCCCATCCGGACAAGAAGATCGTGGTCAGCACGGCCACGAACCTCCTCCAGCAGCAAATCGCCAGCCAGGCGGTGCGCCAGCTGAACAGCGTCCTGCCCTTTGCTGTCAACAGCGTGGTGGTGAAGGGGAACCAGCACTACCTGGACCTCGGTAAGTTTGTCCACTCGTTAAGCATCATTGAGGACTCCAAACTGGTGCAGATGCTGAAGGCCAAGATCCTGGTATGGCTCACCAAGACCACCAGTGGGGACCTAGACGAGCTTAACCTAACAACGGCCCGGTCACCGTACTTCACGGAGATTCGTCACCGGGGCATCCGGACCCTGAACCCGAATAACGAGTTCTACCAGGACGATTTCCTGGTCCGGCGGGATAAGCGTCTCAACCAGGCGGACATTATCATTACCAACCATGCCTACCTGGTTGCCCACGCCCAGGAACTGGGGGACGGGACACGGCGGCCGTACCTGGTCGTCGATGAGGCCCAGCACCTTAGCAGCAGCATCCTCCGCCAGTCCCGGCGGCAGTTTAACTTCCCCCAGATTCGGGCGGCGGTCCACGTCCTGAGCGGCCTGGTAAACAACGGGACCGACCGTAACCTGGCCAATATCTTTGCTGACCACGCCCTGGGCGGCTATAACGTTGACCTTTTGCGAGAAGACCTGACCAATGTCGAAGCGGCCGTCAATAACTTCCAGCAGGCTCTTTACCGCCAGTTTAAAGACCAGGTCACGGGGAATGTGGAAAATGAACTGATTGAACAACCGCTTGACAACCAGCAGCTCCAGGAACTGCTCGACGTGAGCGGACCCACAATGATGGGGCTGGAGCAAGCACTAGGGAGTGTCCAGCTGCATTTCTCCGCCCTCCAACACATCTTCACCCAGCAGGCGGACCGCTGGCTGCTCAGCGACCGCTACCTGATGAGTCAGTTCCAGAGCCAGCTGGCCAAGCTGGTCGATGCCGACACAACCCTTAACCAGTTCAATGAGACCCTGCACGAGCACGGGGATGAGGCGGCCTTCTGGCTGACCATCCGCCAGTCAACGGAGAGTAGCTCAATGCGACTGAGCGGGGGACTGCTGGCCGCCAACCACTTCTTGACGGAGAGCGTCTACCCGTACTTCGCCCAGCCCCTCTTCATTGGGGCGACCCTCTTTACCTCGTCCCGGTCCCAGTACCTTTACCACCAGCTCGACCTAGAGCGGCCGGGGACCTTGACCAAGCGCTTTGCCTCGCCATTTGACTACCAGCACCATTCCAAGGTCCTGGTTGCCAAGGATGCGCCGCTGCCGGGGAGTAAGAGCAACGCGGACTACATTAACTACCTGGCGTCGACAATCTACAAGCTGACCAAGCAGTCGAACTGCCAGACGATGATCCTCTTTAACTCGCTGATAATGATCGAGCAGGTCTTCAGCCAACTGCGTGCGACCGACCTCTTCGACCAACGGGACATCCTGGCCCAGGGGATTACTGGCAACCGGGATAAGATCTTAAAGCAGTTCTCCACGGGGCAAAACGCGGTCCTGCTTGGGGCCACCTCCTTCTGGGAAGGGGTCGACCTGCCCCAGGCGGCCCTGGAACTTTTGATCATCACCCGGTTGCCGTTTGACGCCCCGGATGAGATTATGAACCGGGCCCACAACAACCTGCTCCGTCGCCAGGGGAAGAACCCCTTCTACCAGTCCGAACTCCCGCAGGCAACCATGCGCCTGCGGCAGGGGATTGGCCGCCTGATTCGGACGGAAAAGGATACCGGGGTGGCCGCCATCCTGGATCCCCGCCTGGTGGCCCGGCGCTATGGTGAGTCAATCATGAAGAGCATCAAGCGCGACTACCCGGTTGACGTCTTGCCAACGGACCAGCTGGTCAAAACGGCAAATAATTTCTTAAAAAAGGGGCATTAATTCCTGATTCGGCAAATTATTTGGTATAATCATTAAGATTGACATATCGAATATGGCAGTTAAGTGATACTAGATTGAGGAAGGGAAGAATAATATGCAAAGTCGGCGCGAAGTTCAACGGGCCCACGATCGTGGATCAGCCCTGCGAACACTTCGAAACATTATCATTGCCATTTTGATGGTCCTTTTGCTCGGCTGGAGCATCTACGCGGTTAGTAACCAACCGCGGGCGGCAGCCAAACGACAGGCGACCCAGATGGCTGAAAAGTATGCCCACTTGCAGCATCCGCAGCACTTTTACATCTATAACCGAGAAAGCACCTTTTACACGGTCACCGGGAAGAACCAAAGTGGCCAGCCGATTATGGTAATTGTCCCGCAAAAGGGTGGTAATATCCGGGTCCTGAAGCAAAACGCGGGGCTCTCTGCCCAACAGGTTCGGGCAATGACCAACCGCAACCGCCACCCGGCAAAAATCCTGAAGGTGGCCCCGGGAGTCTTCAATGACAAGACCGTCTGGGAGGTAACCTATCGTAACAAGAAGGGTAACCTGTGCTACGACTTGATCAACTTTAAGACTGGTCATTACGTTCAAGAAATTAATAATTTGTAATGGTGAATTTATTGAAGCTGGGAAAAAGCACCAGAGCGCTCCGTAGCTAAACTTGGAGCGCGCTTTTTTTCCGTAATTACTGTGTAATGTTCAAGAACTGTAATGGGGATGGGAAGGACTGCAGTTCTTTTCCATCCTCTTCATTAGTTTACGAATCGTTTTAAGGAGGGAGACTATGGCAGAAAATTCTCTGCAGCGCTACTTACAGTCGGGCGAGACCTCGGTGAGCAACATCCTGCTCCACCACTATAAGGAGATTGGCCTGACCACATCCCAGTTGGTCCTTTATCTGCAGTTTAAGTCCTACCAGGACCGCGGCAACGCCAGTCCGGATATCCGGCAGATTGCCAAGAACCTGGCGACCTCTGAGGTTCAGGTATTTGACCAGCTCCACCAGATGGTCATGAGCGGCCTGGTCGACCAGCAGATGCGCAAGACAGAAGGCGGGAAGGAAGAGGCGGTCTACGACTTTGCGCCCCTGATTAACCGCCTGGCGGTCTTTGATGATCAGCAGGCCACCCAGCATGTCGAGACGACGGCGGCCAACAGTCGGATGAAGACCTTCAACTCTTTGGAGGCCGAGTTCGGTCGACCGCTCTCTTCGATGGAGATGCAGATTGTCAACGACTGGCTGGATAAGGACGGCTACTCGGCGGAAATGATTAAACTGGCTCTGAAGCAGGCGGTCTTGAATAGTGCCTTGAGCCTGAACTATATGGAACGGATTTTGCAGAGCTGGAACCGTCAAGGCTTACGGGCCCGTCACGATATCGAACAACACGAGCGTCAGTTTGAACAACGGCGGGGCCAGCAGGAAAACGCCACCAGCAGCAAGCACCCGCGGAAGAAGGGGCCCAAGATCCCTATCTACAAGTTGGGCGAATAAAGTTTGAAAGGGGAATAAAATAATGGAGCACAAGTCATCACATGCGGTCATGAAGGGGATGGGCTGGGCCGGACTAGCCTCAGTCATGTGGGGAATTTCGGGAACCACCCTCCAGCTGATCTCCCAAAACTTGGCCATCCCAGCAACCTGGATGTTGTCGACCCGGACTCTGATCACCGGGTTTATCCTCCTGGTGCTGAGTTTTATCATCTACGGGCGGAAGACCTTTAACGTCTTTAAGTCGCGGGATACGGCCATCTCGGTTGTAACCTACGCCATCTTTGGTTTGATGCTGAACTTATTGACATTCTACTTTGCGGTTCAGACCGGGAACGCCTCGGCGGCCACAATTCTTCAGTACCTCTCACCGCTGTTTATCGTTTTGGGGAACATCTTCATCATGCGGCAGCGGCCCTTCCGGAGTGATATCATTGCCTTCATCCTGGCGTTGGTCGGGGTGGTAATGTGCATCACCCGGGGGAACCTAACCTCACTGGCCCTGCCCCTGGTTTCAATCCTCTGGGGACTCGGTTCCGGGATCACGGCGGCCTTCTACGTTGTCCTGCCACGGCGGGCATCGGCAAAGAACCCGCCCCTGGTCGTCCTCGGTTGGGGAACCATGATTGCGGGGGTCCTCTTTAACCTATACCGGCCAATGTGGGTCAACCCGCCGCACATTTCCACGACCCTGGTCCTGTCAGTAGGGACTGTGATCCTGTTCGGGACGATCCTGCCGTTTGGCCTACTTTTGCACGCGATTAACTTTGCACCATCCGACGTGGTCAGCATCATGGATGCCCTCCAACCAATCGTCACGTCAGTCTTGAGTGTGATCTTCTTCCACCTGCACTTGAACTGGGTAGAAATCACCGGGATCGTCATCGTGTTGGTTGCCATCTACATTTTGCAGGATGGGCGCCGGCGTAAGGAAGTTTGATTTATTACAGGTATTAAATAAGCTCCAGTATTCTGAAACGAATGAACGCTGGAGCTTATTTTTATATCGCCAGGTTACCCCCCCAATATTTCTAGTGAATAAGGGGGAACTACCCTTTAAACGCAAAAGGCCCCGCGTGATGGATTTGTCGCGCGGGGCCTTGTTACTAATCTTCAATTAATGACCGCCTGTTGCAGCCTGAGTGGTAGTGGTTGTCTGTTGGCCACCGCCACTATTAGTACTACCACCGTTACCAGCATTATTGCCGGTATTGTTGTTACTACTATTGCTGTTGCTTGAGTTGCTGTTAGCAGTCGTGTTCTGGTTCCGGTTGCTACCACCCCGGTCTTCGTTGCTGAAGACGGAACGCGAGGTAACCATCGAATCAATGGATGATGAACCACTACGGTCACTGCTACTGTGACTGCTGTCGTCGTCATCGCTACTGCCGCTATCATCATCAATGGCGGCGTACTCAAGGGCCCACTTGGAGTCCTTGATAACCAGTTGGCGTTTGCCGTTTACCCGGACCGCTTCCACCGTGTCAGGCATCTTCCAGTCACTAGCGTGGTTTTGGCCATCGAGGTACTGCATCAGGTCCTTGTAGAGGATCTGGGCGTCGGTTGTCGATGATTCAGAAATCGGGCTTTCTGACATTGGGTGGTCATAACCAGTCCAGACGGCAATCGAGTAGTTCTTGGTGTAGCCGGCCATCCAGGAGTCCATGACCCCGGACTTGCCACTGTTGCCTGGGTAGTTGGTTGTCCCGGTCTTCCCAGCTTGGTTAACACCGTCCAGACGAGCGGCCGTGGCACTACCTTGGGAGTTGGTAAAGACACCCTTGAGCATGTCGGTCATCATGTAGGCCGTTGCCTTATTCATTGCCCGGTGGCCGGAAGGGCTGTAGTGCTTGACCGAACCATCCTGGGTGGTGATTGATGAAATGTAGTACGGCTTGTGGTAAATCCCACCGTTAGCAAAGGCCGCGTAGGCAGCGGAAACTTGGAGAGGTGAGATGTACAGGGCAATCCCGCTTTGCAGGGTGTACGGCTTCTTCTGGGAGATCCCGAGGCCCTTCAGGAAGGTCGTTGCCCGTTTGATTCCGACCTGTTGCAGGGTCCGAATAGCGGGGACGTTCCGTGATTGCACGAGGGCGGCCCGCATCGTCATCGTTCCCTTGTACTTGTTATCAAAGTCGTGCAGGGCAACGTTGGTGCCTGGGTAGTAGAACTTGGTATCCGAGACGGACTTGAAGGTTGGCCACTGCAGGTATTCAATTGCCGGCCCGTAGTCCATCAACGGCTTGGCAGTCGAACCGGAACTCCGGTTAGTTTGGACCGCCCGGTTAAGACCGTAAATAACCTTACCAGTGTGCCGGCCACCAAGCATGGCCACAATCTGACCATTGTGCGGGTCAGTAACGGCCACCCCGGCCTGCATTTGGGGACTCTGGAAGGAGACCGTGTTGTTGGCCAGGTCGTACAGCTTCTTCTGGGCGTCGAGGTCAAGATTGGTGTGAACCTGTAAACCGTCGTTGTACGGGTTGTAGCCCTTAGCTTCCAGGTCAGCCAGAACTTGCTTGATGTACGGATCAACAACCTTTTCATTGACGTTAACGTCCCCGCCAGAAGTATTCCCGTGGTGGGGGTCCAGGTCAGCGGTGATACTGTCCTTGGCCGCTTTATCGGCCTGGGCCTGGGTAATGTAATTACTCCGCACCATCGCGTTGAGGACCTCGTTCCGCCGTTGGGTAGCCGCCTGGGTGTTGGTCGTTAGCGGGTTGTAGTAGGTTGGTGACTGCGGCATCCCGGCAAGGAGGGCCAATTGAGATAGGCTCAACTCATCCAAGTCCTTACCATAGTAGTATTGGGCCGCCGTCTGCATCCCGTAGACCCCGTTCCCCATGTAAACCTTATTAATGTAGAAATCGAGGATCTGGTTCTTACTGAAGTGGTGCTCGACGTTGATCGCCAGCCAGGCTTCCTGGGCCTTGCGTTTGAAGGTCCGGTCGGAGGCGGCAGTGGAGAAGACGGAGAGCTTAACCAGTTGCTGGGTTAAGGTACTTCCTCCTTGCATCCCGTCAGAGTGACCAAAGATGTTCGCCGTAGCCGCACCCATGATCCGGATTGGGTCAATCCCGTGGTGCTTGTAGAAGCGCCGGTCTTCAATAGAAACAACGGCGTGCTTCAGCGTTGTCGGGACCTGGTCGTCTTTGGCGTATTCCCGCTTTTGCAGACCAAGACGGGAGATAACCCGGTTTTGGTCATCATAAATCGTGGTCCCGTTTTGACTAGCCAGTTCACTCTCGCTGATCTTTGGGGCACTAGAAGCATAGTAGAAGAAGAGGGCCGCACCAGCGACAATCAGTAAGACGATTATCCCGGCCACCCATAACAGGATCTTCTTGATTAAGCCCCCGCTACGCTCGTCATCAAAATCTTCTTGACTCGGTTGATGACGGTCGCTACGGGTCGATTGATCATTATTCGACATGATAGACTCCTTTGTTCTTCGCAGTGATTATCTGGTCGACTGCTTTGAGATATGGTAGGCGGGGGTTCAGTTGGTAGTCAATTTGAAAGCCCGCCTTTTGAATGTCGGTCAGCAGGATTGATTTCCGACCGCCACTGGCCTGCTCATCCCAGTACTGGAAGAGAATGCTTGCCGGCAGTAAGTAGACGAGGTCAAGCTCCGTGAACTTAATGAAGGCAAAACAAATCCCGCCCTGGTTAACACACTCACGCATGTGCTGAATTTGGTGGGGGTGAAAGTTCTTCAAGGGGAAGGACCGTTTGTTGCGGGTCTCCTTGGCATCGAAGTCGATGTAATAGCCCTTGTAGACACCATTGTAATCGGTCGTCGATGGGCGCCTAAAGTAGGCCTCCCGAATAACCGCCGCGCTCCGCTTCGGATAGTCGACTTTGACGAGCTGAATGGGGGTCGGCTTCTTATGAATAACTGCAATGTGACGACTTAAGTAGAATTGATTACTATGGTTGATTTCATCCTCGAGCGACATCCCCCGCTTAGCATAAATTGACTGGTGGGGGGTCGGTAAATCCCGCTGAACGTGATATGATTGATGGGGATGCTGGCCATTGGGATAGTGAATAGTCAAGGTGCTCACTCTCCTAACTAGCAATATATTATACCAGAATATTGATAAATTGATTGATACAGAATTGTTACGGAGGGAATTTTATGCGCCGCTTGTGGGTAACCGGTTACCGCAGCTACGAATTGAACACGTTTAAAGATGATGATCCCAAGGTCCTGGTGGTCAAACGGGTCCTCACCGCCCGGCTAAAAAGCTACCTGGATGAGGGCCAAGACGAATTTTGGCTGATCACCGGGCCCCAGCTGGGGACGGAGCAGTGGTCCGCGGAGTGCGCTCTGGAATTGCGAAAGGACTACCACCAGCTCAAGGTGGCCATCATGCTGCCGTTTGCGGACTTTGCTGGTAAGTGGAACGCCGCCAACCAGGCCAAGCTGGCCACCCTGCGCGAACGGGTCAACTTCTCTAAGGAGGTCACCACGAAACCGTACGAGTCCCCGGAGCAACTCCGCTTGTACCAGCAGTTCATGATTACCCATACCGACCGGATGCTGATGGTGTATGATCCAGACCACCCGGGCAAGCCCAAATATGACTACCGCTTGGCGCAAAAGTATGGTGAAGACCAAAACTACCCCCTTGACCTGATTGACTTTGACGAGCTCCAGGAAGCCGCTTTGGAGTGGGGCGAAGAGGAACGTGAAAAGAAGCTAGCGGAGAAGGGCTTCTAAAAAAGTCCTTGCAATCAAGGCAGGGTTTGGTAAGATAGTTATGTATTACGCAAACTAAACAATTGAGGTGTTCAAAGTTGGATAACATAAATTATACTCCACAAGATATTTTGCATAAGCAATTTAAAGAACGTAGCATCGGTAAGGGTTACGACATGGCTGATGTTGATGAGTTTCTTGATAATGTTATCAAGGACTACGACACCTACAACAAGGAAATGGACCGTTTGAATGATGAGAACGAACGGTTACGGGCCAAGGTTGACGAACTCAACCGCCAAGTTGAAGTGGGGGCCACGATGAACACGCGGTCAACTAACCAACAACCCGTTTCCAACGCCACCAACATGGATATCTTAAAGCGGCTTTCCAACCTGGAACGCCGGGTCTTTGGTTCCCAACTGGGTGACAACAACGGCAACGACGATTCACACTTGCTTTAGTGCGCGTTATCAAATAGAATAGTATTTTGCAAGCTTTGGGTAATTGAGCACAGCAATTGTTGTGTTAGGAAGGTCCATGCTCGCACAGGCTGCGATGCCTGTAGTGTTTGTGCTCGCTGAAAAAATAAGGCGGGGCACCGGCTTGTCCGGTGACGGCGGAAGAAACGGCTACGGTTCTACTATGTCCGAGTATTCCTGAAAAGTGCCACAGTGACGATACAATAGGGGAAACCTTATTGGTGGAACGCGGTAAACCCCTCAAGCGGTAAACCCAAACTACGGTAGGGGAGCTTTGGATAGCAAATTGAAGCGATTCCAGGGGAGAGTTTTTACTCTGAGATAGATGATTACCTCGGTCTAGCCATTGCCTGGTGGTTAGGCTACGACAAAACATGGCCTACAGATGCTTGCAAACAGGTGCCCGGTTTCGCCGGGCTTTTTTTGTTTTAAATTTTCTGAACGTCCTTGACATTTTTCACAAAGCTGGTATCTTTATAATCAATCAATGTCCTTTAAGTTAGTCCCGTGAGGCTAGTAAGGTTCGGCTATAATAACGAGAGTACCAGGATTAGGTCCTGGTATCAGTGAACCCCTAGACGACACGGTTGCGTCTAGGGGCTTTTCTTTTGGGGCATGATCAAAAGAGGTGTAATGATGGATAAGCAGATTATTGACGCGATGGCAATGAAGCGGGCCCTGACCCGGATCACTTACGAAATCATTGAGCGGAATAAGGGCTTTGACGACCTGATCCTGATTGGCATCAAGACTCGCGGCGAGTTCCTCGCCCGGCGGATTGCGGACCAGATGGCCAAGCTCGAAGGTGCCCAGATTCCGGTCGTCCCGCTTGACGTGACCGGCTACCGGGACGACCTGCAAAATGACCAGGTCGAAAAGGAGAGTAAGGTCACGACCAAGCTGCCGGTCGATATCGATGACAAGCAGGTTGTCTTAGTCGACGACGTCTTCTTCACCGGGCGGACGGTCCGGGCAGCGATGGATGCCCTGATGGACCAGGGCCGGCCGCAAAGCATCCGGGTGGCGGTGTTAATTGACCGCGGTCACCGGGAGATGCCGATTCGTCCGGACTTCGTTGGTAAGAACGTCCCGACGGCCAGCCAGGAAAAGGTCAAGGTCAACATGACCGAGGTTGACGACCAGGATAACGTTGAACTAATTAAATAAGTAACCATTAATTTTGCTCCAGTGAGGGCAGCATGGTTATTTCTCCTTAGTACCAGTGGGAGAATACCAGACTGCCCGGAGCAAATGCCCCAGGCTTTTTTATTAAGGAGAATTAAATCATGACTGAATTTGTTAAGTTACCACACTTTGTGAGCGTTGAAAAGTTAAGCGTTGACCAGATCAACACCCTGATTACGCGGGCAGAATACTTCAAGAACGGCGGCGCAACTCCCCAGCTGACGGCACCGGTATACGTCACCAACATGTTCTTTGAAAACTCGACCCGGACTCACACCAGCTTTGCGATGGCCGAAAAGAAGCTCGGCCTGACTGAGATCCCGTTTGACGCCGCCCACAGCTCAATGAGCAAGGGGGAGACCCTCTATGACACCTGCCTGGTGATGAATGCCCTGGGCGTTAACCTGTCCGTCATCCGGGCAACCCAAAATGCCTACTATGAACCACTGATCAACCACCGCAAGGACCAACACCTTGACCTCGGGATTGTCAACGCCGGAGACGGGAGCGGTCAGCACCCATCACAAAGTCTCCTGGACATGATGACCATCCACGAACACTTCGGTAGCTTCAAGGGCCTGAAGATTGCGATTGTCGGTGACATCACCAACTCCCGGGTGGCCCGGTCGAACATGGAAATTTTGACCCGGTTGGGTGCGGTGGTCTACTTCTCCGGCCCGGACTACTGGTACGACCATGCCTTTGACAAGTACGGCAAGTTCTGTCCTTTGGATGACCTGGTCGACAAGGTTGATGTCATGATGCTCCTCCGGGTTCAGCACGAACGCCACGCCGGGGATGCCAACGAAAGCAAGTTCGATGCGGCTAAGTACCACGAGAAGTACGGGATCAACCATGACCGTTACAACCGCCTGAAGGACCAGTGCCTGATCATGCACCCGGGCCCAATCAACCACGACGTTGAGCTGGCCGGCGACCTGGTTGAGGCACCAAAATGTGCCTTCTTCAAGCAGATGCAAAACGGGGTCTTCATGCGGATGGCAATGTTGGAAGCCGTTGTTCGCGGTCGTCACTTGGGAGGTCTGGAATAAATGAAAACTTTAATTCAAAACGGGACGGTCTACACGAACGGCCAGCTGATTCACGCCGACGTGTTGGTTGACGACCAGACCATTGAAGCGATTGGCAACCTGCCGGACATGGCCGATGAGGTCGGGCATATCATCAACGCGGGTGGTAAGCTCGTTGCTCCCGGCCTGGTCGATGTTCACGTCCACTACCGCGACCCCGGTCAGACCCAGAAGGAAACGATCAAGACCGGGACGGCCGCCGCTGCTCACGGTGGCTTTACCACGGTGGGCGCCATGCCCAATGTGGACCCAACACCGGATACTCCTGAACGGGTGGCCCACATGGTCAAGCGCAACCAGGAGGAAGGCCTGGTCCACATCGCCCAGTTTGCGACCATCACGACGGGCCGCCAGGGGGACCAACTAGTCGACTTCGCCGGTGTTAAGCAGGCCGGCGCCTTCGCCGTCTCCAACGACGGGAGCGGGGTCCAAACCGCCGGTACCATGTACAAGGCCATGGAAGGGGCTGCCAAGGCGGGCTTACCACTGGCCGCCCACGTAGAGGACAACTCACTCCTCTTTGGCGGGGTCGTCAACGCCAGCCAGCGGGCTAAGGAACTGGGACTGCCGGGGGCACCAAGCGTCTCCGAGTCTGCCCAGGTCGCCCGTGACCTCGTTCTGGCCAACGCCACGGGGGTCCACTACCACATCTGCCACGTTTCAACCAAGGAAAGCATTGAAATGGTCCGCTTTGCCAAGCAGCAGGGCGTCAACGTGACCTGTGAAGCCACGCCCCACCACCTTCTGCTGGCGGATAAGGACATCCCGGCGGGCAACACCAACTACAAGATGAACCCACCGCTGCGCCATGAGGAAGACCGGCAGGCCCTGATTGCTGGCCTGCTCGACGGGACGGTCGACATGATTGCCACGGACCACGCGCCCCACACGGTGGCCGACAAGCCGAGTGACTTTACCAAGTCGGCAAACGGAATTACGGGAAGCGAGACGGCCTTCTGTGAGCTCTACACCAAGCTGGTCAAGACCGGGATCTGCAGTTTGCACCAGCTCTTGGACTGGATGACCGCCAAGCCGGCCGACCTCTTCGGCCTTGAGAATGCCGGACACCTGGAACCCGGGAAGCCCGCTGACATTGCAATCTTTGACCTTGACCACGAATTTAAAATTAAAGAAGAAGACTACCAGTCCAAGGGAATCAACAACCCCTTCACCGGCGACCGGGTTTATGGTGAAACCGTTCTGACAATGGTTGACGGTAAAGTAGTTTACGAACGAAAGGAAGATTAATGATGGAACGCTACCTTGTATTAGAAGACGGCAGCGTCTACGCTGGCGAGGCGTTTGGCGCCGACCGCTCGACACTTGGTGAAGTGGTCTTTACGACGGGGATGACCGGCTACCAAGAGGCAATTACCGACCAGTCCTACGCTAACCAGATCCTGGTGTTCACCAACCCGCTGATTGGGAACTACGGGATCAACCTGGATGATTACGAATCGCTCCAGCCCCAGATCAAGGGCGTGATTTGCCACCAGGTCGCCCGGCGCGCCACTAACTGGCGGATGCAGGACACCCTGCCTAATTTCTTGACCCAGCGCCAAATCCCTGGCATCCAGGGAATCGATACCCGGGAGCTGGTCCGCAAGCTCCGCCAACACGGGACACTGCGCGGGGCAATCGTTGACAATGTCGCTGACCTGGAAGACCTCCTGAAAAAGATCTGGGACGCCCACCCAACGGCCGGGATCATCAGCCAGGTTTCGACCAAGTCGCCATACCCGAACCCGGGAACCAAGCGGAACATCGTGGTCATCGACTTCGGAATCAAGCACAGTATCCTGCGGGAGCTGGCAGAACGGGAGTGCAACGTTATTGTCCTCCCGTACACCGCCACGGCGGAGGAAATCCTGAACTTAAAGCCCGACGGCATCCTGCTTTCCAACGGTCCTGGTGACCCTGAGGAAATGACTGATGCGGCCAAGATGGTGGCCGAGGTGGAAAAGCACCTGCCGCTGTTTGGCATCTGCATGGGGCACCAAGTCTTCGCCCTGGCTAACGGCGCCAAGACCTACAAGATGAAGTTTGGTCACCGGGGCTTCAACCACCCGGTTAGAAACATTGCGACTGGCGAGATTGACTTCACCTCCCAGAACCACGGTTACGCGGTGGATCCCAAGTCGATTGACCAGGACAAGCTGCTGGTGACCCACGTGGAAGTTAACGACGGCACCGTCGAAGGGCTCCGCCACAAACAGTACCCGGCCTTCTCCGTCCAGTTCCACCCGGACGCGGCGCCGGGCCCCCACGATGCGGATGGCTTATTTGATGACTTTATTAGCATGGTAGACCAACAAAGGAGTGCACGAACGAATGCCTAAACGGACAGATATTCACAAGATTTTAGTAATCGGGTCTGGACCAATTATCATCGGTCAGGCGGCTGAGTTTGATTATTCCGGAACCCAGGCCTGCTTGGCGCTGCGGGAAGAGGGCTACGAGACCGTCCTCGTCAACTCCAACCCGGCGACAATCATGACGGACAACGAGATTGCCGACCACGTTTACATCGAACCCCTGACGGTGGAATCGGTCTCCCGGATCATCCGGAAGGAGTACCCCGACGCCATCCTGCCGACACTGGGTGGACAGATCGGCCTAAACCTGGCAGTTGCCCTTTCCAAGACCGGCCTGCTGGATGAGCTGGGAATTGAACTGCTGGGAACCAAGCTGGACTCCATCGACGAGGCCGAGGACCGGGAGAAGTTCAAGGAACTGATGCAGCGGCTCCACGAACCGGTCCCGGCTTCCCAAACCGTGGAGACGGTGGACGGCGCGCTGGAGTTTGCCCACCAGATTGGCTACCCGGTCATCGTCCGGCCCGCCTTCACCATGGGTGGTACCGGTGGGGGGATGTGCCACAACGATGAGGAACTGAAGGCCATCGCTGCCAACGGGTTGGACCTCTCACCAGCTACCCAGTGCCTGATTGAAAAGTCAATCGCCGGTTACAAGGAAATCGAGTTCGAGGTGATGCGCGACGCCAGTGACAATGCGATGGTGGTCTGCTGCATGGAAAACTTCGACCCGGTCGGTATCCACACCGGGGACTCAATCGTCTTTGCCCCGAGTCAGACCCTTTCCGACCGGGAGTACCAAATGCTCCGGGACTGTGCACTGAAGTTGATTCGGGCCCTCAAGATTGAAGGGGGCTGCAACGTTCAATTGGCCCTGGACCCGAATTCCTACCACTACGACGTGATTGAAGTGAACCCGCGGGTCTCCCGTTCTTCGGCCCTAGCCTCGAAGGCCACCGGTTACCCGATTGCCAAGATGGCGGCCAAGATTGCCGTCGGCCTGACTCTGGACGAGATCAAGAACCCGGTCACGGGGACCACCTACGCGGAGTTTGAGCCGGCCCTCGACTACGTGGTCTGCAAGATCCCCCGCTGGCCATTTGACAAGTTCACCCGGGCGGACCGCCGCCTAGGTAGTCAGATGAAGGCCACTGGGGAAGTCATGGCCATCGGCCGGACCGCCGAGGAAGCCCTGCAAAAGGCCGTCCGGTCCCTGGAGATTGACCAGAAGGATCTCTTCTCGGAACCCGCTCACCAGGCCACGGACACGGCCCTGGAGGACAAGCTAGTCCACGCTGAAGACGACCGCCTCTTCTACATTGCGGAGGCCTTCCGGCGCGGCTACACGATTGAGGACGTCCACGAACTGACCAAGATCAACGACTACTTCTTAGACATCGTCCTCCACCTGGTCCAGCTTGAGAAGCAGATTCAGGATAACCCAGCCGACCTGGCGATCCTCCGCCTGGCCAAGAAGTACGGCTTCAGTGACCAGACAATTGCCAAGCTCTGGAAGACGACCGCGGATAAGGTCCGAGCAACCCGGAAGGACAACGGGATCATCCCGGTTTACAAGATGGTCGATACCTGTGCCGCCGAATTTGACTCCGCCACCCCGTACTTCTACAGTACCTACGACCGGGAAAACGAGAGCCAGCGGACCGGTAAGAAGTCCGTCCTGGTAATCGGTTCGGGTCCAATCCGGATCGGTCAAGGGGTTGAGTTCGACTACGCCACCGTCCACTGTGTCAAGGCCCTCCAGGCAATGGGCTACGAGGCCATTGTCATGAACTCCAACCCGGAGACCGTGTCAACCGACTTCTCCGTCTCCGACAAGCTCTACTTCGAACCGCTGACGCTGGAAGACGTGATGAACGTGGTTGATTTGGAACAGCCAACGGGCGTGATTGTCCAGTTCGGTGGGCAGACGGCCATCAACCTGGCAGCGGGCCTGAACAAGAACGGGGTCCAAATTCTTGGAACCAGCGTTAAGGACCTCGACGCCGCCGAAGACCGGCGAATCTTTGATGAAATCATCAAGCAGCTGGAACTTAAGCAACCAGTTGGTTTGACCGCCACAACCCACCAGGGGGTTATCGACGCGGCCCAGAAGATAGGCTACCCAGTTCTGGTCCGGCCTAGCTACGTCCTCGGTGGGAAGGCAATGGAAATTGTCTACAACGAAGACGAGCTTCGTCAATACCTGAAGGAAAATGCCGACGTGGCCGCTGACCACCCAATCCTGATTGATGCCTACCTGGAAGGGCGGGAATGTGAGGTCGACGCCATCTGTGACGGGACCGATGTCCTCCTGCCGGGGATCATGGAACACATCGAGCACGCCGGGGTCCACTCGGGAGACTCGATGGCGGTTTACCCACCACAGAGCTTTGATGACGACATCAAGGGCCAGATTGTTTCCGCCACTAAGAAGCTGGCGATTGCCTTGAAGTGCAAGGGAATCATGAATATCCAGTTCATCATTCACCACCATCAGGCCTACGTCTTGGAAGTTAACCCGCGGGCTAGCCGGACCGTGCCGTTCCTCTCCAAGATCACGGGGATCGAGATGGCCCAGGTTGCGACCCGGGTAATCCTGGGCGAGAGCCTGAAGGAGCAGGGCTACCACGACGGCCTCTACCCAGAGAGCAAGATGATCCACGTCAAGGCGCCAGTATTCAGCTTCAATAAGCTGGACGACGTTGACGCCTACCTGGGCCCTGAGATGAAGTCAACGGGTGAGGTCATGGGGAGCGACCAGACCTTCGCTAAGGCCCTCTACAAGGCATTTGCCGGGGCCAAGATGAAGCTGCCGGACAACGGGAGCGTCCTGTTGACCATCGAGGATAATGACAAGCAGACCATCCTGCCACTGGCCAAGCGCTTTGCCCTGATTGGCTACCGCCTTCTGGCCACCAAGGGAACGGCGGACTTCCTGAAGGACAACGGTCTCCATGTCGAGACGGTCGGTAAGATTGGTGAGGATGACGGTGATAAAAACATCATCCGGGTCATCAAGGATAACAAGGTTGACCTAGTAATCAACACGATGGGTCACGACTACGCCAAGAACTCCGATGGCTTTATCATTCGCCAGACGGCAATTGAACACAATATTCCACTGCTGACGGCGCTGGATACGGTTGGAGCCCTCCTCCGGGCATTGGAGAACCGTTCCTTCTCCGCAACGGCATTATAATTATAGATACGGGTTGACCCGCGGACGTGTTCCGCAGGGCAGCCCGTTTTCTATTAGGAGGAGAATGTGGTAAATTGAACTAAAAGGTGTGATTATATGAAACTCAAAGTAACGGACCAGGCGGCCACTTGGTTGCGAGACCACCTTCACCTGCAGGCCGGTGATCGTGTGGCCCTGGTGGCTGAGAAGACCGCCAACGGGGTGGACGTCAAGCTCCAGCGGCCAGAAGAACCTGGCCAGCCGGTCACCCAGGTGGTTAAGGACGGGGTGACCTACTACGTTGACTTTAGTGACGAGTGGTACTTCTCCGGTAAGGTGACCACCGTTGACTACGCCGCCAACAAGGGAATCGTCTTCCACTTTAAGGCAGAGGACGCGAACTTGAAGATTGTGAAGGGAAACGTGGTTAAGGCGGACAGCACGACCGCGGCTTCCCGGGCCTTTGAAGATTTTTGGGAATAGGATGGTAATAATGAAGGAAGTTGAACTTAATAACGGGATCATCATGCCCGCAGTCGGGTACGGAACCTACCAGACGGCACCGGAAGAGACGACGAAGAATGTCCTCCAGGCCCTGCGGACGGGGTACCGCCTGATTGACACGGCCCAGTATTATGGCAACGAGGCCGAGGTCGGTGAGGCCTTGACCGAGAGTGGACTGGCCCGGGACCAGGTCTTTGTCACCACCAAGGTGCAGACCAGTGGTTATGCGGCCACCAAAGCGGGCTTGGACGAGTCACTGCGGCGGTTTAACCACGACTACTTCGACCTGGTGATTATCCACTGGCCAACCGGAAACGACGCGGAGACCTACCGGGCACTGGAGGATGCCTACCAGGACGGCAAGGTGCGGGCAATTGGCCTCAGTAATTTCAACGCGCCCCAGGTCCAGGCAATCATCGATGGGGCAACCGTGGCCCCGGCGATTGACCAGATTGAGACCCACCTGCTTTGGCAGCAGAAGCGGATGCACGCTTTTCTGACGAGCAGGGGGATGGTCCACGAGTCCTATGCACCACTGGGTGAGAACCAGCCTGGTTTCTTGGACCAACCGGTTTTGCGGAAGGTGGCGGCGCGCTACCACAAGACGCCGGCCCAGGTAACCCTGCGCTTTTTAAACCAGGAAGGGGTCGTAGTGATTCCCAAGACACTGAACCCAAAGCACATGGCCGAGAATCTGGAAATCTTTGACTTTACATTGGATCCGGATGACGTGCGGGTGCTGGAGGGCCTGGATAAGCGGCAGGCAATTGATGGCTGGCCGACGGCAATGCAGGAGGACCAGTATTAGCATTCTCGGCGCGCATCGGGTAGAATAGGGATATCATTTAATTACGAGGAGAATTATTTTGCAGAAGTATCAACTAATGGCGACCGCGGCATCCGGTATCGAGGCCCTGGTCGGCAAGGAACTGCGTAATTTAGGCTACGACACGAAGGTGGAGAACGGCCGGGTTCGCTTCACTGGTGACATGAAGGATATCTTGACCGCAAACTTGTGGCTGCGGACGGCGGACCGGGTAAAGATCATTGTCGGTGAGTTTGCGGCCCGGACCTTTGACGAGCTCTTTGAGGGAACGGAGGCACTGCCCTGGGAGGAATTTCTCCCGGTCGATGCTGAGTTCCCGGTCGAGGGGCGGAGTCACCATTCCCAACTGCATAACGTGCCCAGTGTCCAGGCCATCGTGAAGAAGGCGATTGTTCAGCGGCTGAGTAAGGTTTACCACCGGCGGACGCGTTTGCCGGAAACGGGGAACCTGTACCCACTTGAAGTGGCAATTAATAAGGACCAGGTGATGCTGACGCTGGATACGACCGGGGAAAGCCTCTTTAAGCGGGGCTACCGGAAGAACAAGGGGGGCGCACCGCTGAAGGAAAATATGGCGGCGGCCCTGGTGATGCTGGCACACTGGTTCCCGGATAATCCCTTTGTTGACCCGGTTTGTGGGTCGGGGACGATTCCGATTGAGGCCGCTTTGATGGGACATAATATTGCCCCGGGGATGAACAGGGCCTTTTCCTGTGAGCAGTGGGTCAACTTGACCCCGGCCGGCTTGTCGGATGAGGTCCGCGATGAGGCCGATGACCAGGCGGACTATGATGTCGAGCTCGATATTCACGGTTACGATATCGACCAGAACATGGTGGAGATTGCCCAAGAGAACTGCCGGGCAGCGGGATTGACCCACGACATTACCTTTAAGCAGCTGGCGGTCAAGGACTGGCAGACGGATAAGATCAACGGGGTCATTGTTGCGAACCCACCGTACGGGGAACGGCTGAGTGACCACGCCGCCGTTCATGAGCTCTACCGGCAGATGGGGGAGATCTACCGGCCGTTGACAACCTGGAGTAAGTACATTCTGACTGCTGACCTGGAGTTTGAAAAGTACTACGGTGCTAAGGCAACCAAGCGGCGGAAGCTGTACAACGGTGCGTTGCGGACCGACTTATTCCAGTTCTGGGGGAAGAAAATTCGTTAAATTAAATAGGCCACTTACCTGGGGATGTTCCGGGTAAGTGGCCTATTTAATTTGCTATAGTATATTTTGCCAGTTGTACATTATCAGGTACATTTAGTATAATTAATGTACATCAAAACGTACATGGAGGAATAAAAATGGACAATATTGTAACCCCAACCGAGGGAAGAAAAGAATTCTTCAAGATTATTAAAGAAGTCAACGCTGATAAAAAGCCAGTAATTATTAAGCCGACTAAGAATGGGGAAAAGGGTGCCGTAATGATTGGTGAGGATGACTGGAACGCCATCCGTGAAACACTTTTTCTTATCAATCAAGGTGTTGATAAACAAATCAGGGACCGAAAAGATGACGAAGATGAAGATTTTGACAAAGTATGGAATGAATTATGAGTTATGCAATAAGATCTAAAAAGGGAGCAAGACGTGACTTTAAGAAGATAAAGGGAACGTATTTAGAAAAAAACTTTCTTGGGATTATTGAACAGCTAAGGGATAATCCCTATAAAGAAAATCAGAGCTTTGAAAAATTAGTTCCACCAATCAAGGGCTTCTATTCAAGGAGAATTAATGTTCAGCACAGGGTCGTATATAAAATTAACGAAGAAACCAAGGAAGTAATCATTTATTCCGCTTGGGGACACTACGAATAGGAACATTTGATGCTATGCCCAGCTAAGTGAATATTCAACTGTAAGAAAAAGCTGACAGTTTAACGCTTAAGTAATCCATTATTTTTTTCCAGTCTATAATATAACAAATATAATCTGATTACTGTTACCAGCAATTGAATTGTCTTCTTTAGCATTAGTGCACTTTTTAGTGTCACCATTTCATATTTTTATTATAATGGCGAAAACGCTTTCATGGGGATGAGTAGGATGAAGCCAAATCATAGATATCGTCTTCGCAATGGTGATCAAGTTGTAATTAAAGAACAGCTATCTCATTATCAAACTCAACAGATTGATTATTTAATTAACGATCAAAATGGACAGAATTATATTATTAGCCAGCACGAATTTCAGAGGCTATTAGTAAGGCAACGAACTACGTCGGAGAAGCTTGCCCTGTATTCACAATATTTCAGTGGGCGGTCAGACGTTTATGCGCAGAAATGGAGCAATGGAAAAGGATATAGCCCGGCGTTAAAAAATTGGTGGGCGTTTTACCAAACTCGTCATGATAAGGATGCTCAGAATCATCTAACTAAGGAGTACGCTCCTTATACAAACCAAGTAATTTATGACCAGATTACTTCCAATGATCAGTACCACCATTATGGGATTTATCCACTACTTGATGATGATTGCACAAGACTCCTCGTCTTCGATTTTGATAAGCATGGCTCACCAGTGAATCCTACGCGGATAACCCAGGCGGTTTTAGACACTTGTAGAAAGTACCATGTTAGCTGTTTGCCAGAGGTGTCTTCCTCGGGTAATAGCTACCATGTCTGGTTTTTCTTTAGTCAACCGATAAAGGCACAACTGGCACGTAGTTTTGGTAAACTGATTTTAATCGAAACGATGCTAACTAGTGATGATGTTGACATTACGTGTTTTGACCGGATGGTGCCGGGACAAGATCGTCTCCCTAAAAAGGGATTTGGTAACCTTATTGCGCTACCGTTGAAATGGTCGGAAGTCCAGAGTCAGCGTTCGACCTTTGTTGATGAGAGATTGCAGCCACTGCCGCCAGATCAACTATTTGACCGCCTAGCAAATACTAAACGTTATTCAGCCGAAGAATTGATGGAATTGATCAACATGATTGTTAAAGATATGCAGTTGCTGCCTGGTCAAAATAGAATCCCTAACTTGAGCGATGTTGTTGACTATCCTGCTAGTATAAGCGGTTATATAGCTGGTGAGATTTTCATCGAACGGCAAAAATTGACGCGGCGAGAACAGTTAAGTTTACTAGGCCTGGCAACCTTCAACAGTCCTGAATTCATCAAGAAGCAGCGAATGCGGGCACCGGTTTGGAATGTACCGTCAACATTAACCGCTGGCAGAATTGATGGTAGCTACATTCGTTTACCACGGGGAGTTTTTGCCGACCTTCAAGAACACTGTATTTGTCATCTACGTAAACAATTTAGTGACCCGCCTAAACTGAAAGTAAGCTTTAAGGGAGAACTACGAACGGAACAATCAGTAGCAGTGCGAAAGATTGGTCAGCATCACTTGGGGATGATTTGTGCTCATACCGGCTTCGGGAAGACGGTGGTCGGCTGTGCACTAATCGCTGAGCGGTCTGCGCGAACTCTGATTATCGTACCAACCACGAACATTGCCAAACAATGGCAAGAAGCGGGGATGAATTTTCTGGTGATTAACGATTCGCCATTTGCTGAACGAACCAAACATGGTCGCTTGGTACGAAAAAGGAAGGTTGAGGTAATCACGGGAGCCCGAAACCATCCCTCTAAATTAGTTGATGTTGTCAATATCCGAAAATTAACTAGGATGAATCCGGCCGAAAGAACCGCGCTGTTCCAGGACTATGAACAAGTAATCGTTGATGAATGTCACCATATTTCGGCAACAACCTTTGAAAAAGTGCTGGTCGAAGCCAATGTTCATTACATTGTTGGCCTGACCGCTACGCCGGAGCGAAATGATGGTTTGGAACAGTTTATGCACTATCGGTGTGGGCCGATCTACTATCAAGGAAGTGAAGAGGAAGACTACCTGATTCATCGTTACCTATATCCGCGCTACACCAATTTTGGTGAAGAAGAAACGGCGGACGAGGCGGAAAATTACCCACAAAGGATTAATCATTTAGCAGAAAATGCTGAACGGAACCAACTAATTGCGAATGATGTAAAGCACGTCTTGGCAGAGAAACGACATGTCTTGTTACTAAGCGAACGGGTCAAGCATTTAAAAGAATTGCGAAAATTGCTTTTGCGGTTCGTCAATCGGGAGCAACTCTGCCTAGTTACTGGTAGTGGCAATAGTGAGATAACAATTAAAAACCAGCGGGCGGCTTACATCATTCTTTCCACTAGTAAATACGTTGGTGAGGGCTTTGACATGTCTAGCCTTGATACACTCTTTCTTACCATGCCATTTTCGTGGCGGGGTAACACTAAACAGTACTTGGGGCGGCTAGAACGAGGCTTAGCCGATAAAGATGAGTTACGGGTGTATGACTATGTCGATTTGGCAGATGATACTTTTGCCAAAATGTATCAAAAGCGGATGCGTGTTTATCGTAAACTAGGTTATGAGTTTGTGAAAAGTAAGAAGTGGAATCGTTACGATTCGGCCTATTACACAAGTCGTGATTACATGGCTGTCTGGCGACATGACCTTGAACAATCGACGGTGGTCTATATGCGGTTAAAGCACTTGACGGCACAACAAGTATCCTTACTAAATGAATTAGCACAGGATGGCAAAAAGGTTTATTTGGAAACGGTGGAAGAACAGCCGACACTGGTAGGTCAGATCAGCGTACGACAAAGGAGAGTAGGCACTAACCTCTGTATTTTTGATTACCGAACCTGTTGGTATGGCGATCTAAACTTTGGCGGTAAATCCTACCCGAATGCTTCCGGAATCAGGTTAGTGAGCCAGCGGATGGCGAAGAAGTCCATCAAAGGCTATGATAAAAGTGGCTGCTTATCAACGTAAAAAGTAAAATTGTGACTGTCCAAATTATTAGTATTAAAGATAATCATTAAGGAACTGAGAATATGTTACATCGTGAAAATAAAATAAGACAGTATCATACTAGCTTAGCTGCGGATTTAATAAAAGAAGTAATGGATCACTATGATATTACTCAAGATGATTTAGCTTCTCGGATTGGCGTTAGTCAAGAGTATATTTCAGATATTCTTAATCGCAGATGTTTCCTGGATGAGCTCTTAGTACTGCGGATCGAAAAGGTGATGGGGATTTCTGGGAAGCTTTTACTTTCCTTAGATTTAAATTATAGGTTACGAGTTGCTAAGCAGAAGTCAGAGACCAACAATAAGGTAAGCACACCATAACGACACGTATTGAAAAAGGCGGTCGTGATCCTCAAGCTTGGATCACGATCGCCCTACTTATT
>NZ_CANCWN010000026.1:0-27232 GCF_947381485.1 Limosilactobacillus avium
TACTTTTGTTTGTGGTTATTCAAAAGTCTATCACAAATGACTTTTTTATTTTTCTAACTTAATTTTACAAACCGCGACTATATAGAGGACTTATGTCACAGCCCCTTGAGTTACTTATCAATAATTTGATGATACGTACGGGTAGTTAATCCGTATATTACTAAGTAGAGGAGTAAGAGGGCAACTGTAATGATTACCGCGATGGCGACCATCAATGTGAGGTTGTAGAAGTTTAATTGGGTCATGATCTGCTTGATGGCGGGGAAGGCGAAAGCAAGGTTGATGATGGCCCCAATGATTGGCAACATGAACACCATCAGGACCTGGCTGTGAATGCTCTTAGTGGTTTCGCGTTCACTTAATCCAACTTCCTGCATAGTGGTAAACCGCTGCTTGTCCGCGTACCCTTCGGAAATCTGCTTGAAGTAGATAACGATTGTGGTGGTGATCCCCAGCGCAATACTGATTAGGATTCCGATGAAGACGAGGCCGCCATAAAGACCGTTGAGGAGCGAGAAGATGGTGGCGTACCCCGAAAACTGGAGGCTTGATAAGTGGAGCTTTTGCTGCAGGTCGGTTTCAAAGGCAATCCGTTTCTTGGTGTTGCCGTTTAAATGGTAGTTCAGGGTGGTAACGGTCATTGTCGGCATCCCCTTAGGAAGCTTGTTTACGACCATGAAGATTGGTGAAAAGATGGCATGGTCAGGGTTAAAGGCAAAGTTGAGCTTCTTCAATTCCGTTACCTGGTAGCTCTTCCCGCTGACGACCAGCTTTCCAGTATGCTTTTTACCCGGTGCATATATCAAGGCCTGATTGCCCTTAAGCACCGTGTGGTGGTGAGTCAGCCGCTGGTATGTCTTGGCAGTGACGAAGATCATGGAGTTTGACGTGGCCGTTGTCATGTTATCGATGGTCCCTTGGTTAACGAAGGAGTGCCCACGCCAGTAGCCTACCTGGGTGGCCGTTGCTTCGTAGTGGGTGAGGTCCGTGACGGTCGCGTGGTGCTGGCGGGCCGTATCCTTAAGGAATTGTCCCTGGTGCTTCGTAAGTGGCTGGTTATTGACGATGGTGATGTCTTGAGGAGTGTACGAACGGGCGGTACTACTGATCCCACAGTAAAGGGTTACGGCGGTAAACAGGATGACGAGAACGGAGCTGCACAGCAGGCAGATAGTGGCGAGTGCCGCGCCGTTTTGTTCCATCCGTTGCCGCATCCCCGAGACGGCAATAAAGTGCCGGGGCTGGTAATAGAAATTCCGCCGCTTCTTCAGCCAGTTCAGGAGAATTACGCTTCCCGCAATGAAAATGAGGTAGGTCCCAATAACGACCAGGATAACCGCAAGAAAGAAGTGGTTAATGGCGGTAATCTTTGGCTTAGTGGTGAGGGTAATGTAGTAGGCCCCAGCCAGGGTAACCAGACCGATCAGGCCCGCAATCGTAAACAACGGTCCGTGGTGCTTATGGGTGGCAGTTGCGCTGTTCCACAGGTCCGTGGGCTTGAGGTGGCGGATCTTCAAGAGGTCAATGATCATCAAAACGATGAAAAAGGCCACAAAGGTCATGATGGTCTGCAAAAGGGCCCCACTGCTGATCCATGACTGCCGGAGGTGCTGAACTTGCAGGAGCCGTCCCAGGCCAAGGAAGGCTAGCTTTTCAAAGATAACCCCACCGATCAAGCCGCCGACAAGGCTGAAGACCAGCAGGTAGGCCTTTTCTAAAACGGTAAGCAGGCCGAGGTTCCTACTGGTCATCCCCAGCATGCTGTACAGGCCGATTTCCTGGCTCCGCTGCTGCCACAAGAAGTGGTTGACGTAAAGGAGAAAGGCAGCCGTCACCATCAGGATAAAGGCGGCCCCTGGTTTCATCATGGCGGTGGTTACCTTCCCCGTGCTGAGCGCTTTCAGGATATGGTTAGCAGCGATTGCGGTAAAAATATAGTTGATAGCAACCAACATGCAGGTCGCCAGTAGGTAGGGGCCGTACGTCCGCAAGTTGCGTTTGAAACTGGAGTTAATTAAGCGAATAAACAGCATTATCACTCACCACCATTCGTGAGGGTCATCATTGTGTTACTAATTTGTACTTGGTAGTCCTTCATCGACAGGTCGCCGCGAAAGAGTTCGTGGAAAATTCGGCCGTCCTTAATGAAGAGGGTCCGCTTGGCGTGACTTGCCGCGGCGGCACTGTGGGTGACCATGATGATGGCTTGCCCGTTGGCGTTAACGTCATCGAAGAGATCCAAGATTTCCTGGCTGGTGTTTGAATCTAAGGCCCCGGTTGGTTCGTCGGCGAGGAGGACGTCGGGTTGGGTGATCAATGCCCGGGCAATGGCAATCCGTTGCTGTTGGCCCCCAGAGACTTCGCTGGGGTAGCGGTCAATGATTTTCTCAATCCGCAGGCGGCTAACCAGTGGCTTGATCCGCCGGTCCATTTCATCCGGCGCAACCTTTGCTAAAACCAGGGGGAGGTAAACGTTATCGCGGTTGCTCAGGCTGTCCAGCAGGTTAAAGTGCTGGAAGACAAAGCTGAGGTGCTGGCGCCGGTAGCGGGCTGCATCGTCCTTACTCAGGGCACCGAGGTCCTGGCCGTTAAGGGCGGCGCTCCCGTTAGTGGCCTTATCCAGGGTGGCAATAATGTTCAGCAGGGTACTTTTGCCGGCTCCGGATTCACCCATGATGGCGACAAACTCCCCATTCTGAACAGTAAAGCTGACGTCCTTTAGGGCCGCTACCGGGTGGCTGGAATTAGCTTCAAAAGTTTTTTGGACGTGGTCAAGTTTTAAGAGGACCATGTTAAACATCCCTTTCCTGTGTTTGAATTCTTGATACTTTAATTATAAAAAGGCCCTGCCCAACTTCCTACTTACAGGAGTGTGCAGAACCTTACAGTTTTGTAAGAATTGATTTTAGTGAACTAGTTTATCGGGAAAGGCAAGCTGGGCAACGGTCTGGCGGGGCCCCGGTGAAAACACCTGTACCTGGAGGCCTAATCGTTCCGTCACCTGCTTAACAAAGTAGAGCCCCATCCCGGTGGACCGGGTCGTCTGGTGGCCGTTGTGGCCAGTAAAGCCGTTGTCGAAGATCCGTGGCAGGTCCGTACTAGGAATTGCGGGGCCGGTGTCCGTAAATGTGAGGGCGTTGTCTTGCCAAGTAATCTTGATGGTAGTTGCCGGGTCCGCGTACTTAATGGCGTTTGATAGCAGCTGGCTGATGCAGAAGTGGAGCCACTTCTGGTCGGTCATGACCTGGACCGGGGGGATGCTGATTTTAGGGATGAGTTGCTTGGCGATAAACAGCTGCCCGTTTTCCCGAATCACTTCGTTGACCACTTTACTGAGGTTTAGCCATTTGAGGTCGAGGTCCGACTTATCCATTGCCAGCCGCTCGCCACTGAGCAGGAGGTTAAGGTAGTAGTCAGCCTGGTGGACGCTCGCCTTAACCTGGAGACTTGGAACGGTTACTTTACTTTCGGCCGCCGCCTGCAGGAGGGTCAGGGAATTCTTGATTTCGTGGGAAAAGAGATCCAGGTGGTCTAATTGCTCCTGTTGCTTGTACCGGAGTTGCTGAATGAGCTTGCGGTGGTGGGCCCGCTCATTGGTCAGGGCACTCACGAGGGCTTGTTCTAGCGGGCTACTCGGTGAGACTAATTCCTGTTTGCCGACACGCTGCTGCCGGTGGTGGGCCCGGACCACGGTGATAATCAGCCAGATGATCAGGACCGGGAGGCTGAACCGGACGAAGTCGCCAATGATAATGGTGGGTAGTTGGTAGAGGTAACACAGGAGGGCCAAAAGAGCAGTTAACAATAGGTATGCCCACAGGAGAGGGAGCTGGGACCGGAGCCACAGGCGGGTAAAGCGTTTTTTATTCATTGCTGACCACCAGCCGGTAGCCAATCCCCCGCTCTGTCCGGAGGGCCTGGTCGAGGCCGAGGGGCGCCAATTTACTCCGTAAACGGCTAATGTTGACGTTTAACGTGTTGTCGTTAAGGTACTTACCACCTTGCCAGAGCCATTCCAAAAGCTGGTCCTTAGTAACGGTTTGGTTGCGGTGGTGGAGCAGTACCTGGAGGAGGGCCCCCTCCGTGGGGGTCAACTGGGCCTGCCCCCGGTCGTTATTAAGTTGATTGGTAAGGGCGTTGAAGTGGTTATTTGCCCAGGCTATTTGGTCACTACTCTGCTGAGTCCGCCGCAACAAGGCCTGGACCTTGGCAAGCAGGACGGTCATTGAGAAGGGCTTCATGATATAGTCGTCCGCGCCCGCGGCAATGGCGTGCATAACGTTACTGTCAATATCCGCTGCGGAAATGACAATAATGGGGACCTGGGTATGTTTACGGACCTCCTGCATCCAGTAAAAGCCATCGAAGGTGGGCAGGGTAATGTCAAAGAGAACCAGGGCTGGCTGGGCGGCCGTGATCTCACCAGCGACGTTTTCCCAGTCGGTGACCGTTTGGACGTCATATTGCCACTTCTTAAGTTCTTCCTGGACGGTCTTAATCATTGCGGGGTTATCTTCAACCATAAAAATACGGGCCATCAAAGGTTCCTCCCTTCAGCTATTGGCATTTTACCATAATGCAACGCGCATAAGAATTCAGCACTTTTGAATACTTATGCGGTCATAATGTATAAATATGTGGATTTAAAAATAAAAAACGACTATACTTAATGCAAAGTTACACGAATCACATGATGAACGGAGGAAAAACAATGGATAGTTCGATTTTAAGCAAAGCATACCAAAAGCCTAGCGCAAACATCTTGGCGGACGTTTGCGCAATGGCCGCTAAGATGGATAACGTCATTGACCTGTCTGTCGGCGACCCGAATTTTACTACCCCCCAGCCAATTATTGAGGCGGCCTTTGAAAAGACCAAGGCGGGGATTACGCACTACACCGCTGCTGAGGGCCTTCCAGAGCTCCGTCAAGCAATCTGTGATTTCTACCAAGATAAGTACCAACTAAAGTTTAATTTGGACCAGGTCCTGGTGACAGTAGGGGCCGAACACGCCCTGTTTGTTGCCCTGGAGGCCCTGCTGGACCCTGGTGATGAAGTTATCATCCCCCAGCCAAGTTTTTCTCCTTACATTGACCAGGTCAAGCTGGCCAATGGGATCCCGGTAACGGTCGATGGGAAGGCGGCTGACGGCTACAAGATTGAGGCCGCAGAAATTGCCAAGAAGATCACGCCTAAGACAAAGGCCATCATTATTAACACACCGAACAACCCGACCGGTAACGTGATGACGGCGGCCGAGGAACAGGCGCTTGCCGACCTGGCAGTTAAGAACGACCTGTTGATCTTCAGTGACGAAATTTACTCTGACTACGTAATGCCGGGCAAGACGTTCACTCCACTGGCCAAGTTTGCGCCCGATAACACGGTAACGATTAGTGGGATGTCAAAGAGCTTTGCCATGACTGGTTGGCGGATTGGTTACCTGATTGGGCCGGACTGGTTAGTTGCGGCCGCTAATGATGTCAACGATGCCGTTACCTTTACGGCACCGACGATGTCACAGGAAGGGGCCTTATACGGCCTTCAGCACCACGACGAACTGGTGGCCCCAATCGTTGAAGCCTTCCAGAAGCGGTTAACCTACCTGCAGACTGAACTGCCTAAGATTGACTGGCTAGACGTTAGTCCCGTTGAGGGAAGCATCTACGTCTTCGCTGATATTCGAGCAACAGGATTAAACTCCGTTGACTTTGCCGACCAGCTGTTAAAGAAGGCGGGGATCCTGGTTGTTCCCGGCCTGGCATTTGGTAAGTCGGGTGAGGGCTTTGTCCGGATTGCCGCAACCCAACCGTTGGCAGCCTTAAAGGAAGCCGTTGCGAAGATGCAGAAGTTGACCTGGTAAGGAGGCACATGATGAAAATTTTAATGTATGCGGTATTGGAACCGGAGAAAAAGTATATTAAGCAGTGGTCAGAGGAAAACGGGATCGAAGTTAAGTGCGTTGACGAGCGCCTTAATAAGGACACCGTAAAGTGGGCCAAGGGCTTCGATGGAATCGACTTTCAACAAACCCAACCCTTAGAGCCAGAGGTTTACCAGGCCCTTCACGAATACGGGATTAAGCAGCTGACGGCGCGGATGGTTGGTTATGACATGATTGACTTTGACTTGGCGAAGAAGTATGACCTGATCGTCACCAACGTCCCCGCCTATTCGCCACGGGCAATTGCTGAAATGGGCCTAACCCAGGCCCTCCGCCTCGTCAGAAAGCTCGGTTACTACGACCAGCGGATGGACAAGCTCGACTTCCGTTGGGCCGGCCTGGAGAGTACGGAGATTTATAACCTGACGGTGGGCATTATCGGTGCCGGTCACATCGGTGGGGCCACCGCTCAACTGTACTCTGCACTGGGGGCCAAGGTAATTGCAACCGACCCGATTCACCGGGTGGAACTGAGTCCCTACTTGGAGTACACGGACCAGGATACCCTCCTAAAGACGGCTGACATTGTCACGGTCCACACCCCGTTGAATGACAGTACGACAAACCTCTTCAACGCCGCTACCTTTAAAAAGATGAAGTCAACTGCCTACCTGATCAACATGGCCCGGGGTGGCATCGTTAACGCCAACGACCTGATTGCGGCATTACAGGCAAAGGAAATTGCCGGAGCGGCACTGGATACCCTGGCGGACGAGGGCCAGTTCTTTGAAAAGCAGGCAACGGCGGATGAAATTCCAGAGGACTACAAGACCCTGCGTGCCATGCCGAACGTTCTAATTTCCCCACACAGTGCCTTTTACACCGACACGGCAATGAAGAACATGGTGGCCATGGGCCTGGACGATGTGGTAGCGATTGTCAATGGCAAGCGCCCCCAGTTCGAGGTTTACGGAAAATAATTTAAGAGAATAAAAAATGTGAGACATCTGTCTCACATTTTTTTATTAACGTCTTTAGACCTAGTTGAGTACGCGAGCAAAGCGAGTGTGCGAAACAAAAAACCACCTGCTATGCGGGTGGGCAATAAAGATTATATAAAAAAGCCTCTTTTGCCTTAAGATGTAGGTGTTCAAGCCAAAATCAAATAAGGGAAAAGAGGTTTTATAAATATGGCTAATAAGTTAAATAGCTTAGCCCATACGAAATGGTTATGTAAGTACCATATCGTATTCATTCCAAAGTATAGACGGAAAATAATTTACAATCAATATCGCAGAGATCTTAGAGATTATATAAAACTCCTGTGCAAGTATAAAGGAGTGCAAATCATTGAAGGTCACATGATGCCAGATCACGTACACTTATTAGTGAGTATTCCGCCCAAGCTAAGTGTTTCGCAGTTTATGGGATATTTAAAAGGGAAAAGTGCCTTGATGATGTTTGACCGCCACGCAAACTTAAAATATAAATTTGGGAATCGACATTTCTGGGCAGAAGGATATTATGTGAGCACAGTAGGCATGAATGAAGCCACAATAAGAAAGTATATTCGAGATCAAGAAAAGCATGACATGGTAGTTGATAAAATAACCAGTGCTGAATATTCAGACCCTTTTAAGGGTAAGTGAAGGAATACAAACGCTACTTAAAGTAGCAGCGAAGTAGTCAGAGCATTTTGGTTTGAGCAAAGCGAAAGCCAGCGCCTTGAGACGCTGGCTTTTCTTTTCAGCTTATAGCCGATGTGCAAACCACCCGTTTGACGGGTGGTTATGATTCTTCAATTCCGACCGACTTAGCATAAGCCGTTTCGGCGATGCTTAGCCGTTCACGCTCCTTCTTGTTGTACCATGGTGAAATGGTAAAGGCGAGGACGTCATTGATCAAATAGATGGAACTGTTTACGGCCATCGCCAGGGTTGCGGAACCCTGCTGGTATGAAATGAACCAGAGGACAAGCTGGGCAATCCCGGAAGCCAGCCACCAGAAGTACTGGTTGTTGAAGCGGAGGAAGCAGATTACCCCGGCCGTTAAGCTAATTGAGAAGCTGATGGCATCAATCCACGGGCGAGGGTCGTCCGTTAAGTGGCCAATCAGGTAGCCGGAAGCCAGGTAGACGACCCCGGTAGCGATAATTGCCACCGTCCAGCTGCGGGGGGTAAAGTGGCGGATCTTTGATGCCATATTAACGTTCCAGTTGCTGGACAAGAGGACGGGGATGTCCAGGGTAATCATGTAGGCAACCTGTTCCCCGATGCTCAAATAGTTCTTGGCGTTGAAGCCGATGATGATAAAACAGATCGCAGAGAGAATGCCGAGCACCCCGTTTACCGACTTAGCGGCGTTGATTGCTAGGACACAGAGGACACCTAGGGTCGTACCAATGAAGGTGATCACGGACAACCAGGTGATTGGTGTGCTGGCCAGGGTCATGATCTGACAACCCAGGCTAAAGAAGAACAGGTAGTAGTTCTGCTGTGGCCACCCCTTAAGCTGGTGGGCCAAAAATTTAAAGTAGTTCATTTAAGTAACCCCAATTCCAAAAGTATGTTTAGGGCTCATAGCGCTATGAACACAACATATGGTAGTATAGGGGCTATTTTCCCCGGGTGCAAGCACAAAATATAGTGGCTAATTGGCTGATTGATGATGTGAGGGGCGCGAAAAGAAACATGGAAACGGTTTAGGGGGTCCGGGAAAAAGTTTCTTATTTACTCAAGGCAATCTTAATGATTTTAACCTGGTAAGATGCCTGGGGCGCCTGCACAGTAACGACCTTTCCCGCTGGCTGGTGCATGATTGCTTGACCAAGCGGGGAGTCAAAGGAGACCTTCTGCTTAGCGAGGTCGGCTTCCTGCTTGCCAACAATTTTGTAGGTTGCGGTATCGTCATCATCCTCAAACTTGAAGGTAACGGTTGTGCCAAGGTCGACGGTCCCGGTGTCCGCCGGGGCAATCACCTGTGAATATTGGAGCTGCTTGTTTAGGTAGCGCAGGCGGCTCTCCAGGTGGCGGAGTTCCCGCTTGGCCGTGCTGTACTCCGTATTCTCCGAGAGGTCACCCAGGGCCCGCGCCGCCTTCAGTTGGGCGATCTTGGCGGGCCGCTGCTGTTGAAGCTGGTGGATCTCGTCTTCAATTTCCTGGTAGCCGGTACTAGTCATCTTTTGAAAATAAACGTTCTTCATGGCTTCCACAATTTTCTTCTTACGCATTGCGCGTGCCCCCTCATTTAATCTTTACCACCTAATTATGATATGATAGATAGGAAAATTCAATTTTAGATGGAGGAGTAAGGAGTATGAACGAACAAGAAGAACACGTTAAAAAGTTCCTCGCTTCGTCCACGTATCATCAGCTTTCTGCTAACCAGCAGAAGCATGCTCAGGATATTCTAACCCGCTTTAATCAACACATGATGAACGAGCAGCACCTGGCCGACACCGCGTGGACGCCCCAAGCGGTGAAGGAAGTAATGGTGGGGGACTTTATTGCGGATCCTGCATTGACCAACCAGTTTGGCATTGCGGTGGCCCCGGTATTAAAGGCCTACCAAAGCTTTTTAAAGGTTGCGGGATTAAAGGAAATTGTCCAAGCAATTGATGACCAACGTACAAATATGAATGCCTGTCGGAAGGCCCACCAGACATGGGCGCAATTGCACGGCAAGAAAAAGGCCGCCAAGCCGGCTCCTAAAGCACCGGCAAAGAAGACCGCCGCTACGAAGAAGCCGGAAAAGGCTAAGGAAGTCAAGCCGTGGTCGGCCCAAGAGGTTGATGACTTCATTGCGAAGAGCAAGCGCGCGGTGGCGGTTGAAAATGAGTTTCAGAACCAGTCACTTGATGGTGGTGAACAGCAGTACATTATTGGCCAGTTTATCAAGCTGATGGCCCAGGAATGCGGTGAATACCCCGGCAGCTGGGATTTCTACGACCTCCAGCGGGTCTTAGGAATGATGATGCCGCTTGACCCGGACATTACCCCCAAGCAGATTAAAAACATTGTTCCGACTGCCCAGGCCCTCTTCGACTACTTGAAGCGGACCAAACAGCTCGACATGGACCAGTACCGGACCGGTTTGAAGGCAATTGCTAACATGCAGCCATCTCAGGACATGCTGGCTAGCTTGAGCCGCAAGGACCGGGAAACGCAGCTGATGCTGTCCTTCATCCGCAGCAACGGGATTGATACCAACGATGTTAAGACCGCTGAGAAATGGATGGATGACCACCGGGAGGAAGTTGCCAGCTTCATGCGTGGCCTATTGAACCCGTGGAGCGAGTACGAACACCAGCAACTGATGAAACGGCAACGTCACCAGCAGCAAGTGGCCCCAAGTCGGCAGACGCAGGTGGTAAGACACCACCGGGCACCTCAGGGTATTAAGTTCAGTAAGAAGGCACGCAAGAAGCGCCATAAGTAGGAAGGAAGCAGTTATCGATGAGTGTTGAAATTCCCCAAAGCATGGACGACGTTGTCATGCAGGTTGCCCAACGCAAGTTGCATGGTGAAACGATCACCGAGGATGAAGTAATCAAAAACGCGGTGCGCGATATCCTCCAAGCGTTCTTTGATGAAGCGCTGGAAGGCCACTATGATGATGTCAAGTGGGCCGGCAATGACCTCGAGGTAACTGACATAATGGGAAAAGTTGTCGGTAAGGTGGCGCCGAAGGGGAAGGACTTTATCGCCGACTTTCGCGCTAATACAGACGATCTTTTACTACGCTTCGAAAATGAGACCACCAAAATTGTTGGTGGCCGTTAAAAAGAAAAAGGAACCGGATTCCGGTTCCTTTTTCTTTTTAAAGTAACACCGCTTAAAGCTTGTTCTTAACATTGTACGGCTTGGACTTTTGGTGGTCAGCCGGCAAGGCGTCCTTGGCGTAGAAGATCGCGTATTCTTCATCATTAGGGCCCTTGGCAATTACCAGGTCATCACTGTGCCGCTCTTTTTTGAAGATTTGGCCCTTCCGAACGGCTTCGTTGTAGTCATGAATGTTGGCGATTGAATCACCCGGATTAAAGAAAATCCTTGTTTCCATAATATCACTTCCTTAAGCGCGACTAGGGATGGTTGCTTTAGCTTTGGCGAGAACATGCCCCTCCGCAGCGTGGAGAAAGTCATTGAGCCAGTAGCCGTTCTCTAAGGGGAGAACGGTATCCAGTGCGTAGACGGTTAATGTGTAGTCGTGAGCCTTGTCCGGTGGCTGCGGGCCAACGTAACCACTGGCAATCTGCGGGTCCCCATTGACTAGGCGGCCGGCGTTACTGTTCTTTCCTTGGACAAACTGTGTTTTTAACTGGCGGCTGGCATCGGCTGGAATGTCGGTCAGTGTCGCTGGAATATTGGCGGCGAGCCAGTGAATCCACGTAAAACCACAGACGGGGGTTGAATCAAAATCAATGAAAACAAGTGCAAACGACTTCGTCCCCGCGGGGGCATCCGTAATGTGGATAGGGAAAGACTTCACCGGGTGGTCAGCGACCATCAAATCGGCCGGTGCGTACTTGCCGTACTCGTCAGCCAAGAAACCGTCAATTAACGGAACAGAAATTTGCATAGCTAGCTCCCTCCTTGTATATCAATTATAACCTGGCCTAGTCCAAATATAAATGGCGCAGGGTGGTTAAATCACCTTTTGAGAGGCCAAGGTAGTCGGTCAGGTAGTGGTCAACGGTGCCGGACTCCTCCTTGATTGTGGCCAGGGCCGTATTGAGATAGTCGGCATTGACGGAGGCGAGGGCGTTCCGGTTGCTGACGACCGCGTCAACGTTCCCGAGGCCGGCGCTATTTTTACGGATCCCCGCGAGCCACTTCTTCCGTACGTCCGCCGTGACTTCGTTGGTCAGGAGGTAGTCCTTAATGATTGTTTCACGTGGAACACCCAGTGCAGAGAGGATGAGGAAGGCAGCAAAGCCGGTCCGGTCCTTTCCTGCCGTGCAGTGGAATAGGGTTGCCCCGTTGGTCGTAGAAAGGAGGACCTTAAACATCTCCTGGTAGGCCTTCTTTGCGCTTGGCAAGCTGGCCATCCGCCGGTAGACATCTAGCATGTGTCGGTAGCCGTTACCCTCTTCTTGCATCTGCTGGGCAATCTCTTCATCGCTGTGCGAGGCGTCCGTTTCGTCGACCGCAAAGACGGGAAGGTGACGGTAAGTTGCGCCGGCAGGAACCCGGTCCGGAGCAGCCGCAACTTCTGGATTGGAGCGCAAGTCAAGGTCGTTTTTGATGGGGATGGCCGCCAAGGTGTTTAAGTCATGCTCATTAAGCCGGGTTAAGGAACCGGAACGAATTAGCCGGTTAAACTTGACTTGGTGCCCATCCGCGGTTGGGTAACCACCGAGTTCACGAAAATTATAGCCATTTTCAATGTTTAATAAGCGTTTCATTATCGTTTTCCTCCTTTTATTTGTTTTAAAAATGGGGTAAGGGCCCCTGCTAACCGCCGTCCAGCCGTTTGTGCCCCAATTTGGTCGGGGTGGAGACCGTCGGTGAAGCTGGTGCACCACCCTCTGGTATCAATCACGGGAAGGTGGTGGCGGTGTGCACACCGGACGATTTCCGTACGGAAGGTTTGACTAAAGGGGACCATGATCAGGATCAAACTGTTGGGGAAAGTTGATTTCACCTGACTGATAAAGTGGTCGTATGCCAAGACAAACTGGTCGGTAGGGTAGCGGCGGTCGTTGACCCCGATGTTGACGACGACCATGTCGGGCTGGTTGACCGCCCACCGGGTAGTCTGGTCAATTTGGGGAAGAAACTGACTGGCCACGGGAACCCCACCGGTAGCCGGTCGCAAAACCCCACCGGCGGAATAGGCAATCCGTACGCTGTCGATTCCCAGTTGGTCGCTAGCAATACCGACATAGTTACTCTCGGGCCGGTAATCAGCAGAAGCATGGCGCCCGGCCACCCAGCAGCCGGCCGTTATTGAGTCGCCGATAAAGTCAACGAGTGGCTGCAAAGGAGCGGGAGGGAGGGCCCCCGGCCTGCTGGTGATGCTGACGATTGCGAACCCCGCCTGGCCAGTCCAGACCGGGTCAAGGTCAGTGTTGCCAGCCGTCATTACTTCGATGAGGTGGGACTGGCAGTCCGGCAGGGGAATCTTCCATGTTCCCTTAGCGGCCGCGACCCGCTGCCAGGACCCCCGGTCAACGCGGTAGGCATAGAACTGACTAGCTACCTGTGGGCTCCCGTTATCCAGGACCGTTACTTGAACCTCTTGGGCCGCCTTGCTGACCATCTTGATGCTGCTACCGAGGTTGGTGGTGTATAGTACCGGCTGGTTATTGATTTTTCTTACTACCCACCGCCCGGTTCGCTGGGCAAGGGGCAAAAGATCGTTGGCGTGATAAATTGCCATCAAGGTCCCTCCTCTTTAAAAATAATTTTAGCATTGATTGGCGAAAGCTACTATTACTAAGACGTTTAAGAAAGCGCTTACCATATTTATTTAATTATTATGAAAGCGCTTATTGACAAATCGGGTAAATAATATTAAATTATATTTAGTAAAAGTTTACCATAAGTTTTATTTGAGGTATGGAGGTTAATTGTGATGGATAAGCAACAATTTCTTGATGAATACAAAAAGGTCTTTAACGAAAACGGTAAGGATGTCTTCTTCTCACCAGGCCGGATCAATGTGATTGGTGAACACACCGACTACAACGGTGGTCACGTTTTCCCATGTGCAATCAGCATTGGGACGTACGGTGTTTACGGGCCACGGGAAGACACCAAGGTTGCGATCTACTCTGCTAACTCTGCTAAGGAAGAAAACAGTAAGATCATCACCTTTGATATCAACGACGACCAACCCCAAACTGCTAAGGACGAAAAGTGGGTTAACTACTTTAAGGGGATGCTTGTTTACCTGAAGCAACGCGGCTACAAGATTGACCATGGTTTCAACTTCTACATTCATGGTTACCTGCCATACGGTTCTGGCCTTTCTTCATCCGCTTCAATTGAAATGCTGATGGGGAACCTGTTGAAGGAAGAATTCAACTTAGACATTGACGAAGTTGAACTAGTTAAGCTTGGCCAAAAGACCGAAAACGACTTTGTTGGTCTGAACTCCGGTATCATGGACCAATTTGCTGTCGGGATGGGGAAGAAAGATAACGCCATCTTCTTGGACTGCAACACCTTGGAATACAAGTACCTGCCACTTGAACTGGGTGACTACGAAATCCTGATCATGAGCACGAACAAGACCCACTCCTTAGCGGGCTCTAAGTACAACGAACGGGTTGAAGAATGTGGCGAAGCAGTTAAACGTTTGAGCAAGAAGCTGAACATCACTAAGCTCGGTGAAATTGACTCTGAGACCTTTGACCAATACACTTACCTGATCAACGACGATACCTTAATTCGTCGGGCACGGCACGCCGTTAGTGAAAACGAACGGACAAAGCGGGCCATCGACGCAATGCAGAAGGGTGACCTGGAAGAACTTGGCCGCTTGATCAACGCATCGCACGTTTCTTTGAAGTACGACTACGAGGTTACCGGTAAGGAACTGGATACCTTAGCAGAAAGTGCTTGGGAACAACCTGGCTGCCTGGGTGCCCGGATGGTCGGCGGTGGATTTGCCGGCAGTGCCATTGCCATTGTTAAGAAGTCTGCTGCGGAAGACTTCAAGAAGAACGTCGGCAAGATTTATCGTGACAAGATTGGCTACGATGCTAGCTTCTATGACGCTGAAGTGGTTGATGGACCACACAAGTTGTAATTTATGTCCAATTGCGGGGGAATGAGAAAATGAAGTTATTGGAAGAATATGCAGACAAGGTAATTGAAAGTGGTGCCTACGAACCCCTGGACCGGATTTACGTATTAAACAAGATCCGGGCCCTGGTTGGTGACGAAGATGTTGAAGCCACGACGGATAAGCCGCTGGTTGCCCAACTGGTTGACCTAGCCGTTAAGCGCGGCAAGATTGAGGACGGCCAAACGGCCAGAGAAATTCTCAATGACCAGCTGTACGACCTGATGACACCGCGGCCATCAGTGATTAACCACGAGTTCTGGGAAAAGTACCAACAGTCCCCAGAAACCGCTACTGACTGGTTCTACAAGCTGTGTACCAGCAACGATTACGTTAAGGTTGCGGCAATTAAAAAGAACGTGGTCTTTGATAAGCCTACCAAGTATGGTAACTTAGAGATTACGATTAACCTTTCTAAGCCGGAAAAGGATCCTAAGGCAATCGCCGCTGCGGCTCACGACACGAAGAAGAAGTACCCACAATGTGCCCTGTGCATGGAAAACGAAGGTTACAAGGGCCGGCTTGGTCAAGCAGCCCGGAGTAACCACCGGATCATTCGGATGACAATTGGCGGTAAGCAGTGGGGCTTCCAGTACTCACCATACGCCTACTTCAACGAACACTGCATCTTCTTGTACAGCAAGCATGAACCAATGAAGATTAACCGGCAGACGCTGATTAACCTGGTTGAAATTGAAAACCAGCTGCCAGCCTACTTCGTTGGTAGTAATGCCGACCTGCCAATCGTTGGGGGCTCAATGTTGGCTCACGAACACTATCAGGGTGGTCGCCACACCTTCCCAATGATGAAGGCGGCAATTAAGAAGCCCCTGCAATTTGCTGACTACCCAGCAGTTGAAGCCGGGATCGTTAACTGGCCAATGAGTGACATCCGCTTGACGAGTGCGGACACGACCCAACTGATTGACCTGGGGACCCACATCATTGATGTTTGGGACCACTACAGCGACGAAAGCCTCAACATTAAGGCGTTTGATGGCGACACCCGCCACCACACGGTTACGCCAATCATGCACCGTGACGGTGAGAAGTACGTCCTCGACCTTGTTCTGCGGGACAACAACACGAGTGACAAATACCCACTTGGTATTTTCCACCCGCACGAAAAGTTGTGGCACATTAAGAAGGAAAACATTGGCCTGATCGAAGTTATGGGTCGGGCAATCCTGCCGGCCCGTCTCAAGGACGAACTGAATGAAGTCAAGAAGTTCTGGCTGGGTGCTGAAAACAAGATTGCGGACAGTCACCTACCATGGGCAAAGGAAGTTCAAGCCAAGACGGAAATTACGAAGGATAATGTTGACGAAGTGATGGAACAAGAACTGGCCAACATCTTTGCTAATGTCCTGGAAAATGCCGGGGTCTTCAAGGAAGATGCCGCTGGTCAAGCTGGCTGGGACCGGTTTATCAAGCAACTGTAATGATTAAAGCTGAAAGGAGTCTGTGAGGATGGCAGTAACGTTACGTGACATTGCAAATAAAGCTGGGGTGTCGATTGCGACGGTATCGCGGATCCTCAATAATGATGCTACCCTTTCAGTCAACGAGAAGACCCGGCAACGGGTAATCGCAACCGCTGAGCAGTTTAACTACACGAAGCATAAGCGGACGCAGAGTAACCGGGTTCAGAAGGTTGCGGTTGTTCAGTGGTACTCACTGACCCAGGAACTAGATGACCTGTACTACATGGCTATCCGGATGGAGATTGAGCGTTCTGCTCAACGCCGGGGCCTGCAGACGGTACCGATTTACCAGAACAACATGGAGGATATTCCCCAAGATGTCACTGGTATTATTGCAATTGGTAAGTTTAGTAATGCCCAGGTTGAAAAGTTTCGCTTAGTGACGAAGAACATTGTGTTTGTCGATTATGATAGTTTAGCGGCTGGGTATGACTGCTTGGTTCCCGACTTTGAAAATGCCGTTCGTTCCGTAATTAGCGAGTTCGTTAATGAAGGGATTGAGGACATTGGAATGCTAGCAGGAACGGAAACCACGACGGATAACGAAATCGTTCCGGACCTCCGGCGTTTCTACTTTGAAAATGACCTTCGCCAAAGGAACCTGTATCATTCAGAATTTATATTTGCCGGCGACTACACCTCGATGTCGGGATATAAGGCAATGAAACGGGCGATTGAGCGGCTCAGTGATCGCTTACCGCACGGGATCTTTATTGCAAATGATCCAATGGCGGTTGGCGCGTTAAAGGCGGTCCAGGAAGCAAAGATTGCGATTCCGCAGCGGTTAGCGTTGATTTCGTTTAACGATACGGCGCTGGTCAAGTATGTTTACCCAAGTATGTCAGCGGTCCACGTGGCAACGGATGAGATGGCCCACGCGGCGGTTGACATGATGGTCAAGCGGCTAAAGAACCCAGATGCGGACCCGTGCAAGACAGTTGTGGGTACGCATTTGATAAAGCGGCAGACAACAAAATAAATGAGTGCGGAACCCCCCCCCGAAGAGGGCCGTATGACTAACATGGAAAAACGGTTGGCGCAGAAGGCGCCAGCCGTTTTTTCTGTTAGGCACTAGGCCCGTGGGGGTGGAGCACGTTACGGCTATGTAAAAGTAGCAGTACGGCAACTGAAGAGGGCTGTATGACTAATCGTAGGAAAGAGGCTGGGAGAAAACTTTTTCACCAGCCTCTTTTAGTTTTCCGAGTATTACACAGTAATCGCGGAAAAAAGCGTGCTCCTAGTGTTGTAGTTACGGACAATCATTGGCCCGTACCGTGCAACAATCGTCCTATACTAGCCATACGGAGCACTCTGAAGCTCTTTTTTCCAGCTTCTTTTTCTGTTAGGCACTAAGCCAATGGGGTGGAGCACTGGGGGACGATTGGCATAAAAAAGTGTCAAAGGCCCTTTATATGTGTTTAAAACATTAAGAGCTTACAAGTTAGCTTCGTGTCGACGAGAGAGTGAAGACGAAACTATAAATGACGTTTTTTCAGTCCAACGCCTTCCCCGGATCAGGTATATCTGTTAAATGTTTGGTAATCTCTTCAGGGATTGGTAATACAGGATTAATTACTTGGTTGTTGTGATAAATCTTAGAGAATTGAGCGCGATACTGGCTTGGTGTAATACCAATACTTTTCCTGAATTGCCTTAAGAATAATTTTTCGTTTTTAAAATACGAATTATTTGCAATTTCTTTAATTGAAAGATTGGTTCTGATTAAAAGTGATTGTGCAGTCTGCAACTTCAAGTTCATTAAGTAGTGCTTGGGACTGACACCGGCTACTTTTTTAAATAGGCGTGAAAAATATTGGGGATTAAGTCCAATATGCTCTGCCATCATTGTAACTGTTGGGGAAATGTAGAGGTTTGTCCTTATCCATTCTTTCATTTTTTCAACCTGTTCCGCTTTGGTGTTTTTAATTTGTGTTGAGAGTGAAAGATCACGGCTTAATCCAGTCAGGATAATAGTAATAAAACAGTTAGCGATTTTTTGATTATTAAGGTCAGTTAAATCGAGTTCTAGTAATTGGTGAATTAGGATAATATAACGATTAAGGTTAGAAATACGCCCTAATTGTGGAAGAATTATCTTTTTACTATTAATGTGTGGAATTTCATTTGTAACACTAGTACTGGCAGGTAAGAAAAAATGCAACCAATAAAATTCAACATTACTTGGTGAAGGATGGTAGCCAATCATGGTTGGAAAAGGCGGAATAATAATGAATTCTCCCTCTTTAACAGTGAAAAGCTGATTTGCTATCTTCAAGTAGAGAATTCCCTTCTTGCAAAGGATCAATTCATAGTCACCACGATGATATCGTTTAGAATGTGACCAATTAGCATTAGCGTTAAATAGCCCACCAATCATAAATATTATATTATCGGATAGATTATAGGAATAATATTTCATAGATCCTTCTCACTCCTTTGAAAGTCAAAAAAGTATACCGTTTCTTTTATTTTAGCAGTTTTTATAAGTTGTGAAAGATTTATCATAGGAAATGTAGAAAGCGCTTTCTAACTCTTTTCACATAATTGTGGGTGAATATAATGTTAGGAAAAAATTCAGTGTCAAAAGTCGATAAGGCGGTAATAATTGACCCGAGTTCGATTTCACCAGAAACCGGTAAACCTTGGCCTAAATCAACCTTTTGGCGGTTTTTAATAGCTTTTATTATTTACGGTGTTCTAAATAATGCTGCCTTCACGTTAAACAGTGCGGTATTACTTCCTCAGCATATTAAAGATGTCGGAATTACCAATCCAACGGCGGCTTACGGAATTATTACATCTGTCACCTCTCTTGTATCGTTATTTGCTGGGTATATCTGGGGTACACTTTCTGACAAGACACGGTCACGTTTTGGGAAGCGGACGCCTTGGATCTTTATTGGTTCATTTGTTGCCGGGATTGGTTTGTATGCCCTTGGGATTTTCAAATCAACCTCTAGTCTGACAATGGCTTACATTTTCAATACATTAGGCCAAAATGCAATTCAGACGCCAATGTATGCGTTCTTAGCAGATCGTGTTCCTAGAAATGTGCGGGGAACTTTGTCCGCAGGATTTGGTGCAACCTCAGTTGGTGCACCAGTTGGGCAGTTCATTAGTTCTTATTTTTTAGGCCGTTCTTATCAGAGTTGGGGATTTGTAATTGGTGGAATCCTAATTGCTGTCTCTGGACTAATTGTGTTACTTATAACACCACGCGAGAAATCTTCGAAAAATATGGTTGTTGACCGTAATGAAAGCTTGACCAAAGCCCTAGCAACGCTACTACCACCAAAGTTAACAGGTGCGCATGATTTCTATAAGGCATGTGCAGGTCGTTTCTTGGTCATGACAAGTTATACGATGATTTTTCAATATTTACTATATATTCTTGAAAATTATATTGGATTATCGACACTTGCTGCTGCCCGTGCGATGAATAAGCTGTCAATTTTTACTTTAATTGTTTCTCTTTTTGGCCTCGCATTTTCCGGTCCAATTTCGGATAAATTGAGAGCACGTAAAATCCCCGTTACATGTGGTGGGGTATTAATGATTATTGGAACACTGAGTTTAGTAATGTTTAAATCAGTTAGCGGTGTTATTGGTTATATTGTTCTTGCCGGTTTAGGTTATGGAATTTACCTAGCTGTTGATATGGCTTTGAATATTGACGTTATTCCAAGGGAAGCTAAGGAAAATAAGACGACTGGTAAGTATGTTGGATTTGGAAACTTAACCAATACTGCAGGACAAATGATTGCTCCTGCTGCAACTTCAATGATTGTAACTGCAACTGGAAGCTACATGTTAGTGTTTTGGGGCTCAATTATCGTAACTATCTGTGGTACAGCATTTATTTTGTGGATTAAGCATGTAAAGTAGAAGGGGTGCATATAATGTTTAAGGAAAGAAAAACAAAGATAACGTCTGATTTCTGGCAACGTTATCGTAAATTAATGGCGAATAGTTCGATTCCATTTCAATGGGATATGATTAATGATAATAAGAAAATTATAATTTCTAACGATGCATTTGCAGCAGAAGGTACTGCTGATAAGAGTCATGCAATTGCTAATCTTAAGATTGCTGCTGGAAGAGAAAAAGGAAAGTTCTTTGGGATGGACTTTCAAGATACGGATGTTTACAAGTGGTTGGAAAGTGCTGCATATGTTTTAAGTTATGCACCAAACAAAAAATTGCGTGAAGAGACCGATTCGGTAGTTGATTTAATTGCAGATGCTCAGGAAAACGACGGCTACCTATCAACGATGTTTCAAATCGAAATGCCAGAGCGAAAATTTAAGCGTCTACAACAATCGCATGAACTATATTCAATGGGACATTATATTGAGGCTGGGGTTGCCTATTACGAGGTAACTGGTAATGAAAAGGCGCTAAAAATAGCTGAGAAAATGGCAGACTGTATCAATAAACACTTTGGGCTGCAAGAAAATCAGATTCCCGGAATACCTGGTCACCCCGAAATAGAGTTAGCCTTAGCAAGATTATATGAAGTTACTAAAAATGAACGCTATTTAAAACTCGCTAAGTATTTTATTACTCAACGTGGGCAAGATACTGAATTCTTTGATCGTCAAAATAAGCTTGATGGTAAAGGCCGTAATTTCTTCCCTGGATTAGATAAAATTGGCAATCGCTATTACTTCGCAGATAAGCCAGTAACAGAGCAGGTAGATGTTCATGGCCATGCGGTAAGGGTACTTTACTTTTGTACTGGATTAGCACATATTGCGCGGTTAACCAAGGATCAAGCATTGATGCAGGCCGCTAACCGTTTATGGAAAGATACGGTTAAAAAGCAAATGTACATCACGGGTAACGTGGGTCAAACGACAACTGGTGAAGCATTTACATATGATTATGATTTGCCTAACGATACAGATTATGGGGAAACATGTGCGTCAGTTGCAATGGTTCTATTTGCTAAGCAGATGCTATTGAGCGATTTGAACGGCCAGTATGGTGACATAATTGAAAAGGAGTTATTTAATGGTGCCTTGAGTGGAATTGCACTGGATGGGAAGCACTACTTTTATGTGAACCCATTAGAAGCGGATCCAAAAGCCAGCAAGAAAAATCCAGGAAAAAATCATATTAATACCAAACGTTCTTCATGGTTTGCTTGTGCTTGTTGTCCATCAAACATTACGCGTTTATTGTCATCCGTCGATCGATACTTATACTCAATAAAAGATAATACTATTTTGTCTGATCAGTTTATTGCTAATGAAACCAATTTCGATAATGGAGTATCAATTAGATTGACTACTGACTATCCGTGGGAGGGAAAGTTAAGTTATGTAATTAGTAATTCTCAAGAGGTTAAATTTAATTTTGCCATTCGAATTCCACAATGGGCTTTGGGAGATTACCATATTATAGTTAATGGTCAAAGAGTAGACGTAAAGTTGCAGAAGCAATTATTTATCCTGCCGATTACAGATAAGATTACTAATATTACAGTTGATTTTGGAATGGATGTACATTTGGTACGAGCAAATAACCGCGTCAAAGATGATATGGGCAAAGTTGCCGTGCAACGCGGACCAATTATTTATTGCGCAGAAGAAAGTGATAATAAAGCACCACTATGGAACTATCGTTTAAAATCCAATCCAAAATTTACAAGCAATTATGATAGTCAATTACTTGATGGCGTAGTTGTGCTTGATACTGATGACGCAGAGCGAATGGCTGAAGATAGCGAGCAGCAACTTTATTACTTTGTTGATGATACACCTGGTTGGTCACAGTCACATTTACGGTTAATCCCTTACTATGCCTGGGCTAACCGCGATAATGGTCAAATGGAAGTTTGGCTTAATAAACGGTAACAATCTCTTTGTAAACCACAATCTCAGAATAATTATAAAAATGAACAACCCAATCTAATAATTATCAAGTATTACGAGGAAAGACCCCTAGCGTAAGACTAGGAGCCTTTTATATGCTTTCACGAAGCTTATGATGTAATACATGGCACCAAAAGCAAATTAGTAGCTATTTCTTTTTATTATGATTGGGCTGTTCTTTTTTAAAACGTTGGTAATAATTGATATCCGTATCCCTAGATAGTAGTACCTGTGGGTCAAAGTTACTACTATCCTGAAATTTTTGAGTATATGATCGTCGAAATTCCGAAGGAGTTAGTTGAAACTCCTTTTTAAATTGCTTCATAAAGTGTTTGTCGTCATTAAAGTAGGCTTCACTAGCTACCCGTTTAATTGGCAAATTGGTTTTTAGTAACAACTCTTGTGCACGTGTCATTTTTAGACTATTGACAAACTGAATCAATGTTTGCCCAGTCTCTTGTTTAAAGATTCGTTCCAGATAGTTAGGGTTGAATTCAAAATGATTTGCAATTTGGCTAACAGTTAACTTGCCACTAAGATTAGAGCGAATCCACCCCTTAACATTCTCCATTTGGTTACTGTTTGTCGATATAGAGGATTTTATAAATTCATGGGAGAGCTCAATTAGCAAACTAGTTAATAGATAGTCTACAGCAATGTGAGGATAATGCTTATTAATCGCAACATCTAATATTTGGTTAGCCAGTACGTAAGACTTTTTAATGCCTGGTAAGGAAAATAGAGGTGGTAGGGGAATTAGACTACTAGCCAAATTTTTGCCTTCATAATACTCACCCTGATGGTAGCCATCGGGACTGGTGAAAAAATGAAACCAGTAATATTGAGTATGTCGTGGGGACTTTTGGTAGCCTACTACAATTGCATGAGCTGGGACTAACAAGACTTCATCAGCGGATACTTCATATCGTCGATGATTAACTTGTAAAAAAAGTCTCCCAGAAACGACCATAATTATTTCAAAAGCATCATTTTGGTAAATCCTTTTGTGCCGCCAATTTTCGTCAGCAGTAAAGAATCCTTGGTTAGCAGCAACGACAGGTTAGTTGATATCAAAGTAGGCTACTTCCATAAAAATCCCTCCTTGCTATCTTAATAGTATGAATTTGCCACCAAATGTTCAATGTAAAGTAATAAATAGACACCGATAATGCTAAAATGGCCATTTTTAAAAACTTGTGAAAACGGTTACAATTTTAATTGTTGAATAATTAGAATTACTTGATAGGAGTGAATGGTCATGGATATGAAAAAGGTTAAATATCCGTTTGGATCGACCAAGGCTAAGGTTGGCCCTTTAGAAAAATTGAGTTATGCTAATTTGGATTTTTCTGGGCAGTTATTAGCGACGGTTGTTAATAGTTATTTGATGTATTTCTTTACTGACGTTGCGGCAGTGTCTGCTGCCGCAACTGGGATTATCTTGCTAATTGCGCGGGTGGTTGATGCAGTTGGAGCACCAGTTTGGGGTACTCTAATTGATATGACTCACTCGAAATTTGGTAAGGCGCGGCCATACTTTCTTTGGTTGGCCTTCCCATATGCAGCAAGTGCAATTCTGCTGTTTTGGGCACCAAGTCTTAGCCCAGCTGCTAAGGCAATTTACTGTGGGGTCGTTTACATGATTTATGGGGTGCTTTACCTTGGTATCAATGCTCCAATTACGACTATCCTTACACTGATTACGTCCTCACCTGCTCAACGTGTTAAGCTGAATTCATGGCGGATGGTTGGTTCACAACTTGGGGTATTCATCGTGAATTCCCTGACTCTTCCACTGGTTGCCTTCTTTGGTGCCGGTAATGATGTTAAGGGCTTCCGGATTTTTATTGTTATCTTTGCAATTCTAAATGTTTGTGGGACTCTTTTCTCATTTGGGCACATCCGTGAACGGGTAGTTGTTCCTAATAGCCAACGGGTTACCTTACGGAAGAGTATTCACGCCATGAATAAGAATTGGCCATGGTTCCTAATTGTTGGTGGCAACTTCCTCTTCTGGATTGCTCAACAGGGCCGTCAGCAGTCATTGGTTTACTACTTTACCTATTATTTCCACAACAAGGGTTTAGTAACATTCTTTAACTCAATTGCCATTATTCAGGTTATCGGGATTATTTCGATTCCGTTGTTGAATAAATTTATGTCAAAAAGTCATATTTGGGCCCTTGGCTTAGCAGGCGCTGTTCTTGGCCAGTTTATCATCATGTTTGCTCACCTTAATGTTGTTGGTGCCGTTATTGGTTGGATTATTGCAAACATTGGATCTGGGATTGCTTGTTCAATGCCATTTGCAATGTTGGGCTCAGCTGTTGACTATGGTGAATGGAAAAATGGTGTCAATGCTGCTGGTATCTTAACAACGGTTGGTTCAGCATTTTGTATGTCGATGGGAATGGGCTTAGCCGGTGCCCTGAATGGTGGTATTATGTCAGCATTTGGTTATGTGGCTAACCACGTTCAAACAGCACACGCCCTGATGGGAATTAATATTTCATTCAATTGGGTAACTATCCTAATGTATGCTTTGGCAATCATCCCAGCGTTGGTTTACCAAAAGTATGAAAATATGGAAAAAGACATTACCGCTGAGTTATCTAAGACTCGTGAATAGCAATAAAAAAGGGAACATGGTAATCGGCCATATTCCTTTACTAATTTAGCTTTGAATACAAAATAAAAAGCATGTCGACAATAATGATGAGGGCGAGAAAGAAAAGTAGGTTGCCTCGTTTTGGTTTATTATCCATTAGCTGCTGACCTCCAATCTAATTATTACTCTTATCATATCAACGAAAGCGCTTTAATAATAGTGAAGGTGGGAAATACCCACTTATTATGCTGGATTAGCGAATGAAAGGGAGAAAAAATGACAAGATTTGAAGTCAGCACTACATCTACTAAATTAGTCTTTGAAGTACTAGATGATAAAAAAGTGGCCTTGATTCAAGTGGGAAGTAATGATCTTTCCAACGTAGATGAGGAAACCAAAAAACAGATGACATTGACAGAGGTTAAAGTTACCGGCGAAAACATTCACCATAAGGGGGTGGGTTTCGTGGCTACCGAACCTGGTAGTAACTTACAATATTTGAATCACCAGGTGATAAATATGCCACAAGGTAAACAACTTGCAGTGGTTCAAATCAACCGGGAAACGGGCCTAAAAGTAACCAACTATTATCAACTATATGATGATACGGAAGTTATCCGTAGTTGGGTAACACTAGAAAATATTGGTGAAGACAACCTTGGTATTGAATATGTGTCTTCATTTGCTTTGACAGGGGTTGACCAAGCAGGAGACTTATCCGGTAATTACGCTGAAGACAACATCTTTTATGTGGCCAATAATGATTGGACCGCAGAAGCCCAGTGGAAAGCTAACTCTTTAAAAGACGCAGGACTTGACTATTGGGTTGACGGAAATAAGGAACAGGCGTCGTCAAAGCGGATTAGTATCACCAACAATTCTTCTTGGTCGTGTTCAGAATATTCACCCAATGGGATGTTAGTCAATACAAAGACAAATCAGACCGCAATTTGGCAAATTGAGAATAACGGGGCCTGGCATTATGAATTAACCGATATTGGAACAGGAAATTTACTGGCTGTTCGTCTATCAGGACCAGAAGAATACGATAATCATTGGTGGAAAGAACTTCAGCCTGGTGAAAAATTTACAACTGTGACGGTTGCCTTTGGTCAATTAAAGGGCGGCTTTGAAGAAGCACTGGATGCGATGACTAAATATCGTCGTGATATTCGACGACCAAATCAGGATGATCAGCACTTAGCGGTAATTTTTAATGATTATATGAACGGCCTTTCTGGAGATCCTACTACCGCCAAGGAAAAGCCGTTAATTGATGCTGCTGCTAAGGCCGGGTGCGAATACTACGTGGTTGATTGTGGCTGGTATGCACCGGGATACTGGTGGGATAGTGTCGGTGAGTGGAAACCATCAACAGAACGCTTCCCTAATGGAATTGAGGAAGTAATTAATTATATCCGTAGTAAGGGGATGGTACCTGGATTATGGCTTGAAATTGAGGTAATGGGGATCAAATGCCCGTTAGCTAAACAGTTACCAGATGATTGGTTCTTTACGCGTCATGGTAAGCGGGTAATTGATAGCGACCGATATCACCTTGATTTTATTAATCCGGCAGTTCGAAAATATGCTGATGATGTAGTGGACCGGTTAGTGGAACAGTATGGTGTTGGCTATATTAAAATGGACTACAATATCACGACTGGGATTGGTACTGATCATAATGCCGATAGCTATGGTGACGGTCTTCTCAAACATAATCGGGCTTATCTGCAATGGTTAGACGATGTTTTCCAACGCTATCCAGAAATAGTAATTGAGAATTGCGGTAGTGGTGGAATGCGTCATGACTACGCAATGTTACAGCGACACAGTATCCAATCAATGACCGATCAAACCGACTATGTTCGTAATGGTAATATAGCAGCAGTTGGGGCCTCAGTAGTTAGCCCAGAGCAGTGTGCCATCTGGTCCTACCCACTAAAGGATGGGGACAATGAGGAAGTTATTTTTAACATGGTCAATGCGATGCTAGTCCGAATCCATCAAAGTGGGCTCCTTAATGAAGTAAAGGGGCAGCGGTTAGATCTTGTTCAAGAAGGAATTGCAACTTATAAGCAGTATCGTGATCAGATTCCAACAATGCTACCGATATGGCCAATGGGGCTAAGCCAAATTGACGACCCATGGTTTAGTTATGGCCTACGCAATGACCATGAAATGTACCTTGCTGTTTGGCGTGGGAAAGGTGGTGACGAAGCGCAAACAATTGACTTATCTCACTATGGTAACGTTATGAATGTTACACAAATATATCCAAAGAATGATAAATTGACAACCTATACAAATAATAACAACCAATTAACGGTTAAGTTTCCTCACGAAAAAATCGCTCGGTTGTACCATATAAAATTAAAATAATTCTTCAGTAATCCCAAAAAACGACCAGAACGATTTCTGGCCGTTTTTTTGTAGGAGAGAAGTGAGTCACTGTGATTTTTAAATAGTGAATAAAGACCAGAATAAATATTTTTTCAAAAAATTTTTTAAAAGGCAGATTGCAAGAAATAACTTGAACGAATTTAATGACGTAAATTAAGCAGGAAGATCTCGATTGGTGTATGCCAGT
>NZ_CANCWN010000027.1:0-25540 GCF_947381485.1 Limosilactobacillus avium
ATCCCCCTATAAAAAATAAAATAATTAAGTATATATAGCCCAGAAATCAATTATGTTCGATTAGATAATAGAATTCCTAGGATCAAACTAATTATATGTGCTATTTATCAATATTACAACCTTTGTAACGCCGATTTTTCACTAACTAATTACAACTCACCCGCCGTAACCCCCAATGTGATAAGCTTTACAATTGCAACATTTTTTACTAAAACGTAAAAATATTTTAAAAAGTCTAACGATTAGCAACACTTTTGTCACTTAGATATTGTGATTTCACTTATAAAACGACTAGGTGAAAACGGTTCATTTTTTGTTCGATAATTTACTAAATTTCGTCCTTCCCGGTCCAATTTCCTATCCTTTTAGTCCAATTCACCATATAATATTAATTTGTAACGAACTTAACGAGGAGAATGATTATGAATAACGATATTATGGAAACAATTGCTTCACTCAAGTCAATTGTGGAAACAACCCAGAAACAGCTGACCGCCATGCAAAACGACGACCAGCCGAACCGGCAACTGATGGCTACCGTCCAGGAGAACCACGACCGGGCCGTGGACACCCTGCGGATGCTCAGCCAGGTTGGGCCCTCTGCCCCAACTGACCACCAATCAGTCGACTCATTGGAAGTTAAGTTCCCTGAGGAAGATGACCAGCATATGACCCGGGCGGAATACCGGAAGATGATGAAGCACAAGAAGTAGTTAGTCTAAGACTGCATTTTCCCAATCTTTTTTTAGTCTTTACACAATAATCGCGAAAAAAGCATCCTAAGGAGGAAGCAAAATGTTCAACCTACCCCTGGGCATCGGTCAGATCCATGCCATGCACGAACTCTTCAAAGCTGATCCCCGCCTGGCAATCATCATTTTGATCATCCTGGTTGCCCTCGCCTTTTACTTTAATTCCCGGCGGTAAACTTTTGTCCTAGCTTAAAGGCTTCCTGGCCATACTTATCAATTGCGGGATGGTCCAACGCCTTCAAGTCCCAGATTGCCCCAGCATCGGTCCAGTGCATGTAGTCGATGATTTGCTTGTAGTGGATCTTCAGGGAATCAAAGGCCGTGTTGACGGAACCCGCCCCGGTTGCAATCATGACTGCCTGCTTATTGCCCTTCAGATCGTGGTTATAGTCGTAGAAGCGGTCCACGATGGTCTTGAGCAGTGAGCTCATTCCAAAGTAGTAGAGCGGTGTGACCATCACCACCAGGTCGGCCGCTTTAATCTTATCAAGTAGGTGGTCGATGTCGTCATGCTGGCCAATCGACTGGTTGTCCTCATCTACCATTACGAAGTTATTCTGGTGGTCAACGGCGTTGTAGTGGTAAATGTCGTTGTGGCCATCCCCAGCCCCCTTAATGAACTGGTCAGCGAGGTATGTTGAAGCGCCGTTAACGTGGGCGCTGCTTGTGATCACGACGATTTTCATGGTAACTAAGATCCTTTCTTTTCCTATATAATATCAAGGTCCCCGTCTTAACGAGGCCTTTTTCATTTTAAACCCAAACTGCCTTTAATGATTTCCGCAACGTCTCCCAACACGACGGGCCTTCTTTGCCAGGCAACCCCTGCCGGCGAATAAAACAGCAGTGGCAGCCACTCCCGGGTTGGTCCGTCCCCCGGAAAGTCAGGGGCGGCGCCATAGTCGGCGGTCACCACCAAAAGATCCTGGTTCGTCACTTGGGAGATAATCTCCCCAAGCCGCGCGTCGGCCGCCATCAGGGCCTGGCCCATCTTTTCTGGGTCACGGTGACAACCCGCCGTTGCCGCCTTGCCTAGTCGGAAAAACTGCAGGCCATCTTCCGTCAACACTTGTGGGTCCGTATTCACGGGAACCCCCGCCGCCCGGAGCTGGTCAAGGAGGGTGGCGCGCGGCACCGCCATGTTGTACTCGTGCCGGTCCACCAACCGGTAGGCAAAGTCAGCCGGGGTGCGACCAGTAAACGGGACCGTCACCACCTGGCCAATTTGCAGATCTGCCTGGCGGTCAAGTAGTGCCCGGGCAAAGTGGCCAACCCGGTCCAGCTGTGTGGGTGGGACCAAATTCTCGTGAGCCGTCAGCACCAGGTCCGCGCCCCCACTGGTTGCCGCCAGGATTGTACCAGCGGCAACCGCCGTTGCGCCCCAATCAAAAAGCAGGCGGGGCCGGCTGTATGGCCGGTTGACGAGGACCGGGCGGCCGGCAAAACGCGCGATTTCCTGGATGAGTTCTGGTGCCAGGCCCCGCGGCAGGGCCGTCAGTTCTGTCGTTGTGGGCACGCCAAGCAGCTCCCAGTAGCCTTCCAACTTACTCTTGCCCACCGCCCGGGGCCACACCCGCCACTGCTGGGTATGGTCTAAGGCCTCCGCTGCCGCTTGGTAGAGCGGGTGCAACCTGGCCAGCCCGAGGCGGCCCAGGTTCGGCAGCTGAAGGCGGGCCCGGAAATGGGCGGTCAGGTCGCCAACCGTGTCGGCGCCCTGGTCCATGAATTTTCTCGCATCCGGGGCGGGGCCAATTCCTAAGCCACTGATAACCACCATGATTACCCGTTTATAAGTTCCCAACTCATTGTCCTCCTTGCTACAAAGTGTGTTTTCTCGTCACAGGGTCTTTGCCATCCTCGCAAATTATCATATAATGCCAATGGGACATTTGCTTATCGTGAGATTAATAATAAGCCCCTAAATATCCTGGAGTTCCCTGCTTTTGCCAAGTTTCGTTTCGCACTCCTATAAAGTCAATTATAATAGAAGTAATTCTTATTATTTGAGGGGAAGTTAAAAAAGATGAAACGTCTTTCCAATAAGCAGAAGCTCGCTGTGATCCTCATCATCGCCGCCATTGCTGTCTTCTTGCAATACGGTCTCCACTACCCGCTTCTTGCGCAAGTTATTGTCACCATCGTCGGTGCCATTATCGCCCTGACGATGTTCATCGGGATGGTCAAGACACTCCGTTCCGGCAAGTACGGGGTCGATCTCCTGGCTATTCTCGCCGTCGTCGCCACCCTGGCCGTCGGTGAGTACTGGGCCGCCATGGTCATCCTGGTAATGCTGACCGGGGGTGACGCCCTTGAGGACTACGCCGCCAAGAAGGCCAATACGGAGCTGAAGGCCCTCCTCGACAATTCGCCCCAGCACGCCCACCTTATTAATGAAGGAAAAATCACCGATGTGGCGGTCGGGGCCGTCAAGGTCGGGGACCAGATCGTGGTTAAACCCGGTGAACTCGTTCCCGTCGACGGGGTCATCGTCGCTGGTCATAGCGACTTCGACGAGTCCTCGCTGACTGGTGAGGCCCGGCCCGTGGTTAAGCAGGATGGGGACGCCGTCATGTCCGGGTCAATCAACGGCAATAGCGCCGTCACCCTCCAGGTTAACCATCTGGCCAAGGATAGCCAGTACCAGCAACTGGTTAAGCTGGTCAAGGAAGCGGAGAGCACCCCAGCCCACTTTGTCCGCCTGGCCGACCGCTATGCCATGCCCTTCACCATCGCGGCGGTCGTCATTTCAGCCCTTGCATGGCTAATCTCCGGTAACCCCCACCGGTTTGCGGAGGTCCTGGTCGTTGCTTCCCCCTGCCCGTTGATTTTGGCCGCCCCCGTCGCAATGGTCTCCGGCATGAGTCGGGCCTCACGGAACGGGATCGTTGTCAAAACAGGAAGTGTCCTCGAAAAACTTGCCGGCGCCCGGACCGGGGCCTTTGATAAGACGGGGACCATCACCAACGGCCACCTGACCGTTAGCAAGGTCATCCCCGCCGCTGAGATCACGACGGAACGCCTCCTCCACCTGGCAGCCAGCGCCGAGCAGAACTCGTCCCACATTCTTGCCCGCTCCCTCCTGGCCTACGCGACGGAACACGAGATCTCCCTCGCACCCGTTGCCGACCTGGAGGAAACCACCGGGAAGGGAATCACGGCGAAGATTGAAGACCACCAGGTCCGTGCCGGTAAGCTTAGTTTTGCCGCCCCGGACAACGGCAAGGCCGCTTTAGCAACCACCGCCATCTACGTCAGCGTTGACGGGAAGTACTACGGGGCGATTGCCTTTGAAGACCACATCCGCCCCGAAGCAAAGGAAACAATGGAACAGCTGAAGGCCCTTGGTGTTAGCAACCTGATGATGCTCACCGGGGACCAGCGGTCAATCGCCCAAACCGTCGCCAAGCAGGTGGGCATCACGACCGTCAAGGCGGACCTCCTTCCCCAAGATAAGATTGCCGCCTTAAAGGGGGTCACTCCGGACCTCCACCCCGTCTTCATGGTTGGTGACGGGGTCAATGATGCCCCGTCCCTCGCCACTGCCGACGTCGGGATTGCCATGGGGGCCCACGGGTCGACGGCTGCTAGCGAAACTGCCGACGTGGTAATTCTCCAGGACAACCTGGCCCGGGTTGCCAAGGCCGTTGCCATCTCTAAGAACACGATCCGGATTGCCAAGCAGGCGGTCCTGATTGGGATTGCCATCTGTACCATCCTGATGCTAATCGCTTGCACAGGGGTGATTCCCGCCTTCGTGGGGGCCATGCTCCAGGAAGTCATCGATACCGTCTCAATTCTCTGGGCCCTTAAAGCCCGGCAAGCCAGCAACTAGAAAAGGAAGCTTTTACTTATGGAAATGCATAATCATCGCCAGCAATTTGCCGCCCTGGTCCAGGCACAGACAACGGTTATTTCGGCCCTGCCTTACCTGATTGGGTGCGCCTTTGCTTACTATTATTACGACCACTTCAACCTGGGGGACACGATCCTGCTCTTCATCGCCGTGGTCAGCTTTCACCTGGCCGTCAATGGTCATAACCAGTATACCGACTACCGCCGTTTCAACCACAGCAGCGCCGCAAACAGCCATAATAACATTATTGCTAACTTCAAAATTCACCTTTCCTGGGCCCGGGCAATCATCGCTGGGCTCACCATCTTAGCGGCGGCCATCGGCATCTACCTGACCATCATGGCCGGCTGGATCCTTCTGCTGATTGGGATCCTTAGTTTCCTGGTGGGCTACTCCTACTCGGGTGGCCGCCACCCCATCCTGAAGACCCCCTTCGGCGAACCGGTATCCGGGATCACCATGGGCTATAACATCACCCTCTTGGCCATCTACATCAACATCTACAACCTGCCGACCTTCGACGTCTACTTCTGGCTCAAGGGGCTGGTGGTCGCCCTGCCTGCCATCCTAGTCATCAGCAACGTCATGCTCGGCAACAACATCTGTGATGTCAAGGAAGACATCGCCATTGGCAAGCGGACCCTGGTCTACCACATCGGCCACCGGAAGGCCCTCGCCGTTCTGATTGCCTGCTACGCGTTGAGCTACCTCTTCATCGTTATTGCGGTTGCTGCCCACTACTTGCCCCTCTGGACCCTCGGCAGCTTCCTGACAATTCCCCTGGTCTACCAGCGAACCAAGACCTTTGTCACCCGGCCCGACAAGGCCACAACCTTCTTTAACGTTCTGATTGACCTCCAGTTGATCCTGGTCAGTGAATTTCTCTTCGTCATGCTGGGCATCATCTGGAAACTACTAATTTTTAAGTGAGGATTATTAACTATGAAAGAAAACGGACTACTATTGGTTAACCTCGGGTCACCAGCGGCCCCCACGACGCCCGCCGTCAAGCACTACCTGGGTGAATTTCTGGGCGATCAAAACGTCGTCACCATGCCGCGAGCGGTTTGGCAACCCATCCTAAAGGGAATCATCCTTCCCCTGCGGTCGTGGCGGTCGGCCACCTTCTACCGGGACTGCTGGCTAAAGGATGGCTCCCCCTTGATTGTCTACTCCAACCGGCTCGCCAAGCGGGTGCAGGAAGACCTGCCCGACTGGGACGTCCGGCTGGCAATGACCTACGAAAAGCCCAGCATCGCTGATGTGTTGACGGCAATGAAGCAGGAATGTCACCACATCACCGTCCTGTCCCTCTTCCCCCACTTCACGCAGAGCACCACCCAGTCGATCATCGATCAGGTCCGGGCGGTTGACCCTAAAATCAAGGTCATTGACCGCTTTGCAGACGAACCTGCATACCTCGATGTCCTGGCCCGGCAGATTCAGACGGCCTGGCAAAAGAAGCCGTACGACCGCCTGCTGATTTCCTATCACGGGATCCCGGTCTCAATGGTCAAGCATGGTGACCCCTACAAGGAGGAAACCGAGCGGACCACGGCAGAACTCATCAAGCGGCTGAACATCCCCAGTGACCAAATCAAGATGGTCTACCAGTCGAAGTTCGGTCCGATGCCATGGCTCAAGCCCTACCTGAAGAACACCCTGATGGAGGAGGTCCAGATGGGGAAGCGCAACATCCTAATTGCGGCACCGTCCTTCGTCACCGACTGTCTAGAAACCATTGAAGAGGACCAGGTGCAAAACTACCAGGCCTTTCGGGCAGCGGGTGGTCGAGAACTCGACGTGGTCCCGGCGCTAAACGACCAGCCGGCGTTTGCATCCTTCATCGCCCAGTTTGTTAAGGAGCAGTTTCAAGCATGAAGAAGAAAAGTTTAGACGAAATTAACGGCAGTGTTAAGGTTCCCACCGTCTACGAATCCGCCTTCTGGCAAAAGTTCCTCGCCTACAGTGGCCCCGGTGCCCTGGTTGCGGTGGGTTACATGGATCCGGGTAACTGGCTGACCTCACTTTCCGGGGGCAGTCGTTACGGCTACCAGCTCCTGGTGGTCCTCTTCTCGTCCATCCTGATTGCCATGGTGATGCAGTCACTGTCAATCAAGCTGGGCGTGGTCACCCGGACGGACCTGGCCCAGGCCATCGCCGGGCGGGTTAACCGGCCCACCCGGATTGGCCTTTGGTTGCTAAACGAGCTGGCGATGATGGCGACGGACCTGACCGGGGTCGTGGGAACAGCTGTCGCCCTAAAGCTCCTCTTTGGCCTCCCCCTGGTCTTCGGGGTCCTACTGACGATTGCCGACGTCTTGGTCGTCCTTCTCTTCCTCCGCTTTGGGATCCGGCGAATCGAGTTCATCGTCCTCTTTGCCATCCTGGTGGTCGGGACAATCTTTGCCGTGGAGGTTTGTCGGGCCCACCCGGCAGTGGCCGCCATCGCCGCGGGCTTTGAGCCCCACTCCGTAATTTTGACCAACCACCACGAATTACTCCTTAGCCTGGGAATCATCGGGGCCACAATCATGCCCCACAATATTTACCTCCACTCAGCCCTCGCCCAGAGCCGGCGCTACGATGAGCACGACCCTAAACAGGTAACCGAGACCCTCCGCTTTGCCAACTGGGACTCGGTCATCCACCTGGTCGCCGCCCTGATTGTCAACGCCCTCCTGCTGGTCCTTGGGGGGACCCTCTTCTTCCACCACGGTGACCTCGCCAGCCTCCAGGATGTTTTCTACGGGCTGAAGAGCCCCGCCATTGTTGGCAAGCTGGCCAGTCCCCTGATGAGCTGGCTCTTCGCCTTTGCCCTCCTGATCACCGGGCTGATCTCGTCAATCACCTCGACTCTGGCCGGGCAGATCGTCATGGAGGGCTACATCAACATCCGTCTTCCCCTGTGGAAGCGGCGGTTGCTGACCCGGTTCGTGACCCTGATCCCAATTTTAATCATCGGTTTCATCATCCACTTCGATGAGACCCAGTTTGAGCAGCTGATCATCTACGCCCAGGTCGTCTTGAGTATCGCCCTGCCCTTCACCCTCTTCCCCCTCGTTGCCATCACCGGCAACCGGGACCTGATGAAGGAGCACGTCAACCGGCCCTGGCAGACCGTGGTTTGTTACCTCCTGGTCGCCTTGATTACCGGGCTGAATTTGCTCGTTTTGGTATAAGGAAAAGCGTTCTGTAAAACATCAGCAGTTTCACAGAACGCTTTTTTACTTAGTCCCGCCGCAATTGAAGGCGGTCGTTAAATACCTTAGTTAAAAAGAGGATAATTACAAAGTAGATCAGCCAGATAACCCAAGGGACCACCGGGTTACCGAAGATCCCAATCCACTGGTCGTTGTGGTTACTAATGAAGCCCACTTCCAGTAGCTTGATCAAGAGGCCCGCCATTGCCCACATAATAATGATTAGGGCCACCGGGAGGCCAATCCCCACGATCCACTTCCACCGTCGGCTCAGGAGGCCGAAACCGTTACCGACCGCCTGGAAGGTCAGGGTGACCGTCAGCAGGGTCAGGAAATGCTCAAGAAGCGTCCCTGCTCCCGGGAAGGGGTGGTTGGTTAAGGCCAGCAACTCATCGACCACGTAGATCACCAGGGTTGCCAAAAACAGGGCCACAAACCGCCCCCGCCACATCGTCTTCCGGGAAATACCGTTCTGGATCGCCCACTTGAAGTCAACGTAGGGAGTGATCAGGAAGTAGATCATCAATACTGCCGAGATGAAGAAGGTCAAGTTCCCCGGAATCCCGCGGAGGGTGACTAGAAACGATTCCACGTTATGGTTGAAAATCAACCCGGCCAGGCTGACCAGGACCTCAACGCCAATCACCCAGGCCAGGGTAATCAACATGCCAATCCCCAGCCGGTGGAAGACGTTGGTCGTCACCATTTTCATCTTTGCGTTACTCATTGTTCGTGCCCCCATTCGTTAAGTAGATAAACAAGTGTTGTAGGTCGTAGTGGCCAATCTTAACCCGGTCCGGAAGTACCCGCTGGTCGTCAAGCTGGTCATAGACGTAGGCCGTCTTGACGTTGCCCAGCTCATCCGTGGTCAGGACCCGTAGACCGTTCGTGTACTCGTCAACATCCTTGGCCGGCCCACTGATTGTGTTGGCCTTGTTCAGCATTGCCTGGACGTCCCCTTCTTCGACCAGGTGGTGGTCATTAATAATGAAGACGTGTTCGACAACCTGTTGGATTTCATCAATCAGGTGGGTCGATAAGACGAAGGTCCGTGGCTTGTTCTGGTAGGTCTTGATCAGTTCCTTGTAGAAAATGTCCCGGTGGTTAGCGTCCAGCCCCAGGACGGGCTCATCCAATAGGACGTAAGCCGCATTTACGCTAAGGGCTACGGTCAGCTTGGCCGCGGTCTGCAGACCAGTCGAGAGGTTACCCAGCTGGGCGGTACTTGGTACACCGAACTCCTTGAGCAGGCGGTCCGCATTCTGGTAGTCAAAGCCCCCGTATGATTCGTCGGCCATGTCAAACATCCGCCGCACCGTTATCCGCTTCGGGTATAAGTTAGCTTCACTCATCAGGTAAAACTGCCCTAAGACCGCATCGTTGTCTCGGCCGTCCTGATCACCGAGCTTGATTGCCCCCGCGGTCGGGAAGATCCGGCTGGTGATGATGTTTAGTAAAGTCGACTTCCCCGCACCATTGCGTCCCAAGAGGCCATAAATTTTCCCCGGTGCCAGGTCAAATGACAGGTCATCTAAAATTACCTGGTGGCCGTACCGCTTGGTAATGTGGTCAATGTGTAATTTTTCCATCGTTCTCGCCTCGCTCAATTAGTTCTAGTAAGTGCTCTTTCGTGATTCCTAACTTGTGGGCCTCAACTAAGAGTCGCTTGATGTAGTCGTTATAAAAGCTGTCCTTGCGTGCCTGCATGATCTTGTCCTGCGCGCCCGGCGCTACAAACATCCCCCGGCCCCGCCGCTTTTCAACCAGGCCCTTGTCAACCAGCATGTTCATCCCCTTCAGGACGGTCGCCGGGTTGATATGGAGCTGGGCCGAAAGCTGGGTCGTCGACGGGATCTGGCTGCCTTCCGTAAAGCCGCCGGTGAAGATCATCTCTTCTAGCTGAGCCGCAATCTGCTGGTACAGCGGTGCGGACTCGTCAAATTGTAACTGCACAGGAGCACCTCCCCTTCGTTAGTTATTTAGTTAATTACTTATGTAACTAAGTATATAAGCAACATACTAAAAAAGCAAGCAGAAATTACTGCTTGCTTTTAATTTTCAAATAGGAGACGCCGCAGCCGCGTTACCAGCGGGTGGGTCAGGACCAGGTCCATGCCGACCGCCGGCTTGCGCTTAGCCCCTAGCTCCTCTTCCCTGGCCGAACCCGGCTGAATTTTGGCCGGGCCCAGGTAGTAGAACTGCTTTCCCACCGCGTCGCTGCGTTTGACAAAGAGGTGGATTTTGACCTTCCCGGACAGGAGGCGCTGGACCTCCGGCGAAGAGAGGTGACGGGGACTCCGCGTGTACCAGCGCAGGGACTGGCCGTTCTGCAGCTGGTTGTCATAAATGGCGTTGCGCTGCTGGTCGTCGTCCTTGTGGTAGGTGATGAAGATCGGGCACTCGCGCTCGCCAACCCTGTAGCCATACAGCGGTGCGCTGACGTCCAGGGGCCAGTTCAACAGCCGGCAGACGTCCTTGCGGTCATACTGGCGGTAGAGGGTGAACTGCTGGTGGGCGTCGTAGCCCTTGCTCAAGGCCAGACCGGTGGCGACGGCGTCTTCAAAGAGGCGGTGGAAAAGCGCATTGCTCTTTAAAGCGGCTGCCAAGCTGGGCACGAAGACGTAATCCACCAGGTCAGGGTGGGCAATGAGGGACTGGCCCCCGTAAACCGCCCGCTTGATCCTCTTCCCGGCCTTGACGTCAAAGAAGGCCAGGCTGAGAATATCGTCAATTGACCTTAAGACATCGCTATCCACGTAGGCCCCACGCTCACGGAGGGCTGCGCTAAGGTGTTCCTGACTGCAGCGGTGGTCGGGCGCGTCTAGCAAAAGCTGCAAGAGGACCAGCTCATGGGGCCGCTTGCCATTAAGGAGCTCCTTGGTGACGAAGGTCAGGACCGCGTTTTCACCGGCCGTCAGCTCGACTGGCTCACCGACCTTTTGGAGAAAGGAACCGTAGTTAGCTAATCGACTGTTGGTGGCGAAAACCAGGGGTGAAACCGACCCGTAGCGGTAAAAGTCCACCAGCATCGGGACCCGACCCAGCCGGTGGCGGAGGTCCTGGTAGGCCTGACGGAGTTCGTGCATCGAATCCAGCTTGACTTTTTCGAGTGACTGGAGGATCCGGGCAGCCGCAACCCGGCGGAAGTTGATGGTCGACACACCAATTGCCGGCGGCAGGAGAGTTTCCTGGCGGGCCCGGTCAACCTGCCGGCTCGTGTCGTGGTTCAGGGCCAGGGGAATCAGGAAGTTATTCTGGTAGTTGCCGATGAAGTCCAGGACGGTTACGTATTCCTTTCCCGGATACTTTCTAAGCCCCCGCCCCAGTTGCTGGATGAAGACAACTGCTGACTGGGTGTTTCTGAGCATGACCACCTGGTTTAACGACGGGATGTCAACCCCCTCGTTGAAGAGGTCCACGGTAATGATGTACTCAATCTTACCGGCTTCTAGTTGGTGGACCACGGACTGGCGACGGGCCCCACTGTCCGTGTTGGTCAGGGCGACTGCCGGGTGCCCAGCTGCGCTGAATTTAACCGCTAGTTCACGCGCTTCTTTCTGCCGGGAGCAAAATACCAGCCCCCGGGCCCGGTCGCCACAGTAGCCGTAGTAGTCCATCTGGTCCAGGATGTACTTGACCCGCTGGTCAGCCACCAGGTAACGGAGGTCACTGGTCTCGGTAATCACCGTCCCGTCACGTTCGTAGTCCTGAATGCCAACGTAGTGAAACGGCGCCAGCATCCCCGCATCCAGGGCCGCTCTCAGGCGGATTTCGTAGGCCAGGTGGTAGTCAAAGAGCGCATAGACGTCCTGCTTATCCATCCGTTCCGGGGTGGCGGTCATCCCCAGCCAGAATTGCGGCCGGAAGTGGTCAAAAACCCGCTGGTAGCTAGGGGCCGCTGCCCGGTGGGCCTCGTCAACCAGGATGTAATCAAAGGTCTTGGGGCCCAACTGCTTGAGGGTGGTCGGCTGGCTGAGGGTCTGGACAGTTGCAAATAAGTACTTGGCGTCCCAGTCGTGACGGTTCCCCGTCAGCAGGCCGTAGTCACTGGCCGGGCCCCCGATGACCCGGCGGAAGCTCTGCAGTGACTTTTTGGCAATCTGTTCCCGATGAACCAGGTAGAGGAAGCGGTGCGGGCGGAAGTTGCGGACGGCAAACGCCCCCAGGTAGGTCTTCCCCGTCCCGGTTGCCGAAACGACCAGTCCCCGGTGGGCGCCCGCCGCTACGAGCTCGTGTAATGCGGCCAGGGCCGGACGCTGCATCTGGTTAGGCTTGATGGGCTGATGGTGCTTACTGGACGTGACGGTCGGCCGGATTGGGGCCCGCCACCGCTGCCGGTAGTCTTGTAGCCAGGCCGCGTCTAATGGCTGGCTGTGGCGGTTTAACTCAGCTAGTTGGGCGGTGACCTGGGCCGTTAGCCCGGCGTTTCCCCGCGAGCTGACCTTTAGTGACCACTCCACGTTCTGCAAAAGGGCCGCCCGGGTGAAGTTGGCGCTACCGATGATGGCGGTCTGAAAATCACCGTGGTCAAAGAGGTAGCCCTTGGCGTGGAAGCCCGCCTGGTCAACGATTTTGACGGTCAGGTTTGGAATCTTGGCCAGCTCCGTAAACACCTGGGGACGGTTGAAGCCTAGGTAGTCACTGGTCAGGATGGTTCCGGTGATCCTCTGGTCAGCTAGGTCGGCCATTACCGCCTTAAACGGTACGAGCATGTCCAACGTGATAAAGGCCACCGCCCAGGTAAAACCCTGGCAGTGCTGGAGCTCGTCCTGAACCACCTGCCAGATGGTCCCCGCCTGGTTGTTGGCCAGCAGCTGGGGTGTCAACAGCTCGTGACCGGGGTAGTCCTGACTGTACAGGCCGTTTAGAATTGCGTTTTTAAATACCGTCTGCTTATCCATTTCTTCTCCTAAAATAACCACAAAAGGGCCCCGCAGACGAGCCCGGCCGCCATTCCGGCCAGGACATCTTTGGGGTAGTGAACACCACCGACAACCCTAATCAGGGCCAAGAGGACCGTTAAAAACACCAGGAATACGCCGAGCGGCCACCAGACCCGGCAGGCCACCATGGCAATCGTCATGGCCGAGAAGACATGGCGACTGGGAAAGGAATCGCCCGTCTTCTCCCGGCTGATCAGGGGACGAAGCGGCCACTGTTCGTACGGCCGGGGGGCATTGAGGCGGTTGCGGGCCAGGCTCAAAAGCACAAAGCCCACCCCCGGCACCACGATAATTGGCCAGGCAGTTCCGTGCCGGGTCCAGACCTGTTCGCCGACCATTCCCAGGTAGGCCAGGTACATGAGGGCCTCAATGGCCCGGTTAGTCAGGCGTAGCGCGGTGACAAGGCGTGGGTGCTTTCTGAAGGGGGCGCTGATTCTTTGGTAAAAGTGCTGGTAGTCCTGCATTATTACGGAAGCTTGTTTCCAGCGGCCAGGTAGAGGTCGTACCACTCCTGCTTGGTCAGCTGGACGTCGCTACCGGCGGCACTGTCAGTGATGTGAGCCGGGGTCATGGTGCCGATTAGGACTTGCATGTGGGCCGGGTGACGAAGAATCCAGGCCACCGCAATGGCGTTTTTCGAAACCTGGTACTTATCGGCCAGCTTGGCCAGGACCGCGTTCAGCTGGGGGAACTGGTCATTGTTAATGAAGGTTCCGGCAAAGGTTCCGTACTGGAATGGTGACCAGGTCTGGATGGTCAGCTTGTGGAGGCGGCAGTATTCAAGCAGGCCACCATCACGGTTAGTGGCCCCGTCGTCGGTCATGTTGGTGTGGAGGCCAAAGTCAATCATCCCGGTATGCTTGAGGCCAAACTGGAGCTGGTCAACCAGCAGGCGTTGGTCAAGGGACGCCTGGAGGAGGTCAATCTGGGCCGGGTTAAAGTTAGAAACACCGAAGTGGCGCACCTTCCCGCTGGCCTGGAGTTCGTCAAAGGCCGCCGCAATCTCGTCTGGGTCCATCAGCGGGTCCGGCCGGTGGATTACAAAGGAATCGAGGTAGTCAATCCCCATTCGCTGGAGGATCCCGTCAACGGCAGCAATCAGGTGGTCCTTCGACGAATCGTAGCGGGTAATCTGGTTCCCGTCAGCGTACAGGCCCCCCTTTGATTGGATAAAGAAGTCCTCCCGGGACAGGCCGCTGCGCTTGAAGGCCTGACCAAAGTGGATTTCCGAAGACCCCCGCCCTAACTTGGGGTCGTTACCATAGATGTCTGCCGAGTCAATGAAGTTGATCCCGGCTTCGTGGGCCGCCTGCAGGGCTGCGGCGCATTTTTCAACGGGGAGGGTCCCCATCCGCATGATTCCCAGGGCCACGTTAGACGCCTGCCAATTTGTTCCACCAATTTTAACTGACCGCATTTCAGTCACTCCTTTTGTACAAACTTATTTAAATTATACTTCAAAGGTGGGGCCGCTTAAAGAAAGTACTTTCTGGTCACGAACGGGTTCAAATTTCCGCTCAGAAATGTTATATTGCTGGAAAACTATTGAGGAGGCTGATTAGATGAGTAAGCAAACGAAGGGAATCCTACTGGCCGCGGGTGGGGCGTCCCTCTGGGGAATTTCGGGGGCCGCGGCCCAGTACCTTTTTTCCACCACCACGATTTCCAACACCTGGCTGGTTAGTATCCGTCTCCTGGTGGCCGGCGTCCTCCTCACCCTGTGGAGCCTGCTCAAATTCCCCCACCAGGTCAAGCAGGTAATCAGCAGCCGCTTCAACCTGAAGTTCCTGGTCCTCTTTGCGGTCCTGGGGATGATGAACTCCCAATTAACCTACTTTCTGGCAATCAAGTACAGTAACGCGCCCACTGCGACCGTCATCCAGTACCTCCAGCCGGTCTTCATCATCCTCTGGCTGGCGCTTGCTAACCGCCAGTGGCCCCGGCGGCTGGACTGCATCAGCATCCTGATTGCCCTGGTGGGAACCTTCTTTCTGGCAACGGGCGGTCACCTGAACCAGCTGGCCCTAACCCCAACGGCCCTCTTCTGGGGAATCTGGTGTGCGGTTGCCGCGGCCCTTTACACCCTGTTGCCCCGACCCCTACTACAGAAGTTCGATGCCCTGATCATCTGTGGGCTGGCCATGCTGATCAGTGGGGTCCTCCTTTTGCCATGGTTGGTAACTACCCCACTGCCGCACCTGAGCACCTGGGATTGGGTCCTCATCGCCTACATCGTCATTGGGGGCACGATGTTTGCCTACACCCTCTTTTTGCAGAGTATTCGGTATATCTCACCGGCAGCCACGGGAATTCTGAGCGCCTTTGAGCCTTTGGTGGCCACCCTGCTTGCGGTGACCCTGCTGGGGACCCGCCTCACGCTGGCGGCGGTTTGCGGTTCGTTATTGATCCTGCTTACCACCTTCTTGCAGGCAATCCCTTTCCAGAAGTTCAAGACCTTCATCCACTTCCCGCATTTAAAATAACGGAGTCGGGAAGGATAACGGCCTTCAGTGTCCGAAAGAATCCGCACGCTGAAGGCCGCTTTATATTCCCCCCTCGTTAGTCCACAAAATGTGCAATTCATCCCACATCCAATCATTTATTTTTGCAATGTAAGCGCTACAATTACTTTGATATGATCAAATTTGAACGATTTTTTGCGGAGGTGGGCTTATGTATCAAGCACGGCGAATTATGATGGCCTTCTGTGGGGTAGTTCTGTGTGGCTTTTGCGTGGGGATGTTGCAAAAAGCCAATCTCGGGGTGGACCCGTTCACCTGTTTTGTGACGGGGATTGCCAACATTTTCAGTTCGACCTATTCAACCTTTTACCTTATCCTGACGGGGATTCTGCTGGCCCTCGTCTTCGTTTTGCACAAGCACTACATTGGGATCGCGACCTTGATCAACCTCTTCTTGACCGGCGTGGCCGCCGACTTGATGCATAACCTGCTGGACGTCCTGCTCCCCCATCCCGGCCTACTTGCCCGGGGTGGTCTAATGACGGCCGGGATCGTCTTTACTTGTCTGGCCGCCGCCCTGTATTTCACCGCGGACCTCGGTGTTTCGGCCTACGATGCAATCGCCCTGATTGCGGCCTACAAGTACCGCCTTCTACCGTTCAAGTACTGTCGGATCATCACCGACAGCATCTGCGTTCTGGTTGGTTTTGCCTTCAATGTAACCCTGGGAATTGGGACCGTCATCACGGCCCTTTTCATGGGGCCCCTCACCCAATGGTTTAAGACCAACCTGGCGGAGCCGATGCTGGCTAAGGCTCCGGCGGCTTAAAAGGGAAGCTGAAAAAGTACAAAGAGGACTCTCGCGTTCAAAGTTCCGAGCGCGAGAGTCCTCTTTGTGTATTTCAACTAAATAGAAGACCTATGTCACAGCTTCTTTTAATTTTGGTACCCATTTTCCAGGTAATTTGGCAACTCGTGATGGTGATGGTGGTGGTGTTTTGCCATGGCCTTATGCCGTAACTCCGTTTGAATCTGTTCCAACGTCTTCCCCTGGGTTTCGGGCGCGAAAATCGCCGCAAATACCAGGGAAAGAATATTGCAGACAATGAAGAACACGAAGGTCCCACTGCCACCCCAGTGGGCCATCATGACTGGGAAGGTGAACCCCACAAAGAAGTTCGCTAGCCACAGCGCAAAGGTCGAAATGCCCATTCCCAGGCCCCGCAGGCTTTGCGGGAAGATCTCCGACAAAAGCACCCAGGTCGTTGGGGAAACGCAAGACTGGAAGAAGGCCAAAAAGGCCATTGTCGAGCAGATCACGATGTATGGTAATAGCGGTGAATTACCCAGCAAGAGGATTGCCAGGGTGATAAGGACCATCGAGCTAGCCGTGCCGGTGATCCCGGTAAGGAGCATCTTTCGCCGGTCAACCGTGTACATCATCTGCATCCCCACCGCGGTGGCAATAAATGAGGTCAGGCCGTTGCCGATGTTAGCAATCAGGGCGGCCTGGTGACCAAAGCCAACCTTCATCAGGATACTCGTCCCGTAATACATCATGATGTTGATGCCGACAAACTGCTGAACAATTCCTAAGCCAACACCAATCAGGACCAAGTTGCGAACCCAGGGGTGGCTTAGGTCGTGAAAGGTGGCGTGCCGGGCCATCCGGTTACGCTTTAAGGTATCCTCCACACTCCGGATCTCGTGCAGGCTCCGCTGGCGACTCGGTCGAATGGTTTCCAAAGTCTGCATGGCTTCGTCTTGGTGCCCCACCATGATTGACCAGCGGGGCGATTCTGGCACCCGCCACATCCCGATGAAGAGCAAGACCGACGGAATCATCCCAAAAGCAATCATGTACCGCCAGATGTTACCGACGTGGGGGAAGCAGCTCCCCAGGACCGCGTTGACCGTGAAGGCCAGCAGCTGACCACCCGTAATCATCAGCTCATTTTGTGTCACTAACCGTCCCCGCAACGCCGCCGTTGATACCTCGGCCAGGTAGGTGGGAACAATTACGGAAGCGCCACCGACTGCCAGTCCCAGCAGGAAGCGAAAGGCAATCATGAAAAAAGCGTTGGGGGCCACAGAACACATCAGCGTCCCCATGAAAAAAATCAGGGCTAAACAGACCAGCATTTTCTTACGACCATAGTGGTCCGCAAGCTTGCCAATGACCAGGGCCCCGATGGCTGCTCCCAAGGTGATGCCGGAAGTTACCAGGCCCTCTTCTGCAGGGGACAGGTTGAGCTGCTGCGGCGAGGCCATGTAGGGGATGGCACCGTTGATTACCCCGGTGTCGACCCCGAACAAAAGGCCACCCAACGTTACTATTAAAGCGATTCTCTTTAACCGTCTGACAATTTTGCTATTATGAATAAAAAATTCCTCCTTATTCAGGGTAAACAAAAAGACGTCTCGCCTGCGAAAGCAATTGAGACGCCTTTCGTTGAGGGATATTTTCCACTCGCCTAATTGACATTTCTATTATAACACGTTTGGCAAACGCCTGTTCTATTTAAGGATTAGCCCAATAAATTGGCAAATTATGATAAAAATAGTCACAAATTATGTTGCAATTTTATCATTCTAATGGTATTCTAATTTACATTAAAGATACACAGGAGGATTTAGCAATTATGACTTTGACATATATTCAACAGGCAAATCAACAATCTTCCTCCTCAGTCTCTAGTTCTACTCGGGGCTGAGTGATTTTAGTGTGTCATCAAACAGGTTTAACAATGAGCCCGGACATGCTTAGTCATTTGGCAAACACCATTTGACGAAGCGTGGCCGGGTTTTTGTTTTGGCCAATACGGAAATGGAGGAATTGGAATGAAGAATCAGCAGACAAACGATGATTTGAAGCGGTCGCTTGGTTTCTGGTCGGCAATCTCGATCGTTGTGGGGACCATTATCGGTTCCGGGATCTTTTTCAAGCAGGGCTCAGTCCTCGATAGTGCCGGAACATCGACCATGGCCATTGCCGCTTGGGTCTTTGGGGGAATTATCACCCTGACCGGGGGGCTGACGGTCGCCGAAATTGGGTCCCAAATGCCCTACACTGGGGGCCTGTACGTCTACATTGAGAATATTTACGGAAGAATTCTCGGCTTTCTAGCCGGATGGATGCAGGTCATTGTTTACGGACCCGCCATTATCGCCTCGGTCGCAGGCTTCATGAGTATCCTGATGGCTAACTTCTTTGGTCTGGGAGCCCAGTGGCGGGTGCCACTCGCCTTCATTACCGTTTTGGCAATCGGGATTATGAACCTCTTTGAAAACAAGGTGGGGGCCATCTTTGCAATCATCACCACGGCCGGGAAAATGATCCCGATCGCGGCAATCATCATCTTTGGGCTCTTCTGGGGGCACCAGGATGCCTTTGGCCAAACCGTCACTGAAGTCCACCAGGCAACCGGTGGCTTTGGGGTGGCGGTCCTGGCGACCCTGTTCGGTTATGATGGTTGGATTTTAATTGCCAACCTCGGTGGTGAAATGAAGAACCCGCAGAAGCTGTTGCCTAAGGCCATCATCGTGGGGATCACCGCCGTGCTGATTATCTACACCCTGATCACCATCGGCATCATCAAGTTCCTCCCCGTCAACCTGATCCACCGTTTGGGTGAAAACGCCACAGCCTACTTAGCTGTGAAGGCATTTGGGAACATCGGTGGTAAGTTACTGTCGGCCGGGATCATCATCTCGATGATGGGGACTTTGAACGGTAAAATGATCACTTTCCCCCGGATTGTCTACGCAATGGCTAAGCGGGGCGACCTACCGTTCTCGCGTTACCTGGCTTACGTTACCCCTAAGGGAAAGTCGCCAGTTGTTGCCACCATGTTTATCATTGTTTTGGCTACCATCATGATGATCTTCTTTGATCCTGACCACCTGTCGGACCTCTGCGTCTTCACCGTTTACTGCTTCTACCTCCTGGCCTTTTTCGGCATCTTCATCTTACGGCGCCGGAATAAGGAGCCGCGGCCGTTTAGTACGCCGCTGTACCCATGGATCCCGATTATTGCTATCGCCGGTGGTGTGTTCGTCCTCGCTAGTGAAATCGTCAATGACTTTGCCGGCGTGGTCCTATTCATCGGGATTGTCATCGTTGGCCTACCAATCCTCTACCTGGTTAAACGGATGGACCAGATGCGGATGCACTAAGTCTACGAAAATGGCTTTCTAACTGCCTTCTGCTAGCAGCTAGAGAGCCATTTTGCTTATAATAGAGGGGAAATCAATTTCAAAGAGGTGCGTTTGAATGAAGAAAGCCTACCTAATTCACGGAACATCGACACGGGACGACGACTGGTTTCCCTGGCTAGAACAGGCTGCCAAGCCGAACATCGCCGTTGACCGCATTATGCTACCGAACCCGTTTGCTCCGGATCCCCAGGAGTGGGCAGATGCAATTGACCAGCAGGTGCCCGCTCAGGATGGCGTAATCCTTATTGCTCACAGCCTGGGCTGCATCAGTACCCTCCGCTTTGTGGAACGGCACGACCTGCATGATGCCCGCCTTCTTTTGGTGGGCGCATTTGATGAACCGCTCCCGATGTATCCCCAGCTGAACGGCTTTGTCCAGCCCAGGCTCGACTACCAGAAGGTTACCCCAAAGGTTGGCCAGGCAACGATCATTACGGCCAAGGATGACCCGATTGCCCCGTATAAGGGCAGTGTTGAAGTTGCCCACCAACTCGGTGCTAAACTGATTGTCCAGGCAACTGGCGGCCACTTTTTGGGCGCTGATGGTTATACTCAATTTCCACTTGCTTTAAAAGAATTATCACGGATTACGAAATAGAAAAACCGCCTACCCCCGTATTTAAAGGGTAGACGGTTAATTTTTACGATTATTCAATTTGCTTAAATGAAGTGGACTTGTGGTCAACCCCCTGACCAGCATTAGCAATCTGGTAAGTAAAGCTGCTGGAGTGCAGTTTCTTACCGAGTGCTAAGACATGATTATATTGCCACAGTGACACCTTGCCATCCTGGCTCTTGGAAAGGGTCAGTTTGCTGCCCTTGGCACTGTAATTCCAAGTTCCTTGCTTGGACTCGCTGTGGTAAACGTCCTCAAAGTCACTCTGGCTATCGTTGGCTTTTAGTGCCTTAGACTTACTTGGCGTAACGACCACTTCATCACCGCTCTTAGCGAAGGTCATGTAGGCGCTCTGGTTCCCCGAAACGGACGTGTACTGGTAAACATGCCCCGGAACGTGGCGCGCAACGGAATGACTAGCGTAGAAGTAGCCGCCTCCAAAGATAACCACGAGAACTACAATAATCGCAATAATAATCTTGTTCTTTTTTTGCATCGATACCTAACTCCTATTAGTCGTCCTCATCAGTGGAGTCAGTGCTTTGGTCATCGGTCGTAGCTTGGTTATTGCTGTCGCTATCGCTATCACTTTGACTGTCTTCACTGTCGCTATCATCGTCGTTGCTGTCATTGTCCTTGTTATCCTTGTTACTGTCGCTACTGCTGCTGTCATCGTCATCATCATCACTTTGGCTGTAGCTTAATGACAGCGTCTTGCCGTTCAAGGAAATGTGGACAGTTACATCCTTGTCAGAGTCTGGCAGGGAATCCTCGATTGCTTCTACCGCCGCGTCTGCGTCACCGTTTTCAAGGTCCTTCTTAACCTCAGCAGCAACACTACTACTGATGCTGTGACTGTCATCGGCGTCACTATCAGTATCGAATGACACTTTATCATCGCTGTTAGCACCATCTAAGGCCGACTCAATACTGTCAGCAGTCAGCTTAACCTTATTGTGCTTCGTGTTCTTCTTGTGCTTTGTTGTGCTGCTGGATGATTCGCTCTCAATAGTGTTATCACTGTTGTTATTATTGTTGCTGCCGTTATTGTTATCGTTATTAGCAGAGTAAATATTGGTAGAGTGATCATCGTTCTTAGTAATTGTTTGTGGCCGTACGGTAATGTGGACGTTAGTTGGTCCATTATTAATGGTAACCTTCGTTTGCGCCACAGCATATGGGTTAACGTCTGGCGTGTAGCCGGCAGGAACATCACCATCGCGGTTCAGTATCAAGACGTCACCAGCGTAAATCAGGTTAGCGTTTTGAATGTTGTTGTCGTAGCACAGCTTAGCCACGGAGATTCCTGTTGCGGCGGAGATACCAGACAAGGTATCGCCCCATTGGATGATGTAACGGGTTCCGTTGAGGTTGTCCATACTAATGTGTTGCATTGCCATGTTGTTAGAAATTTGTTGTGGCGTGTTGGCAATCCAGTTGGTAATGTCCGCCTGTTCCTCTGGTGAACCGCTTGCGTTATTGTCCGCCATTGCAACCGAAGTAGCCATTACGGGACCGGCTAATACGGCCGTCATAAAGGCTGCTACCAGGCGTTTCTTGTTAATTTTCATGATTAATCCTCCCATAGAAAATCCTTAAAAAGCCTATTATTTCATCCTAATTAGTTTAACGCTGTCCCAACAAGCATTCAATAGGACACCACCTAAAAAATAGTGAAACAAGTCCCTTTTGCCGTCCTTAATAAGTAGGGGTAACCCACTAATAATGTAAGGAGGGCTTTTTATGGCACAAACCGACTTAGAAAAACGTTGGGAACAGGCCGGCTTAACTGACGACTTCATCTTTAGTAAGGTTTTCTTGGACCCAGTGATTGCCAGGGAGATGATCCACCGGGTGTTGCCGGAACTACCGCTGGGCAAGGTGACAATCCTTAATAGCCAGCAGGAACTGACGAGTACGTACGATGCAAAGGGAGTGCGGTTCGACATTTATGCCGAGGACGAGGACGGGAACCACTATGACGTCGAGATGCAGGTCGTCAACCACCAAAACCTACCGCAACGAACGCGCTTTTACCAGTCCAGCCTGGCAAACGATGCCTTTGAACGGGGACAAAACTACAGTCAGGCCGATAACGCCTACGTTATTTTCTTCTGCTGTTTTGATCCCTTTGGCCTGGGGGAACAGCGCTACGAGATCAAGCGGCAGGTCAGTAAGTACCCAGACTACCCATACCGTGATGGCGAGACGACCCTCTTCTTTGACATCACCAACCTCCGCCAGACGGTTGGTCCGAAGCTCCAAAACTTCCTGGACCTCCTTGCTGGTCGTAAAGTTGATGGGGAGGATGACTTTATCGTACAATTAAGGCAAAGGATTGCCCACGTAAAGCAGGACCGGAAATGGAGGAAGGAATATATGCAACGTACCTTATACGAAATGGATATTGAAAACGATCGCCGCCGTGCTGTCCTTGAAGGTCGTAAAGAGGGTCTTCAAGAGGGTCGTCAGCAAGGACGTAAAGAGGGTCGTCAAGAAGGTCGTCAAGAAGGTCGTAGTGAGGGAGTAGATGAAGAAAGGCTGGCACTTGTTAGGGACCTAATTAGTAGTGGCCAGACTAAAGAACAAGCTGAAAACTTTCTTATCAATATCCGTAAACTTTCCCCTCAACAGGCTCAATACTACTATCAACTAGCAAATAGTGAACGAACTCGGCCATAAATGACCGAGCTTCCAAATCTACACGGCTACAGTAGCGCATATAGGTTCTGGAAAACGTTTAGGCTATGCAGGGCTAACGTCCTGGTTCCCCATTTAAGGGGACTCAGCTACTAATTCGCACCCGTTTTGCAAGCTCAGGGTGATACGCCATTAGTAGCTCTCACTGCCTTTAAGGACGACTAGGTTCTGCCTCGCCCCATATAATCGTTTAGTTAATAGTGACTAGACTACTTGGCTTTAACGCCGGGTAGTCTTTTAATTTGACGTGTTTTTCAGGGTTGAGACCCCATTCTAGGATATTTTGACTAGCATTAAGGTCACGATCAATTTTCTTTCCAGTGTACTTGGATGTCCACTCCCGTGGGCTGTCAAGGCTATGTTTCTCTTGATAGTTAGTACCATATTCAACTTGACTGGTCTTGTAGCTGTCTACTAAGACTAGGGTTTTACCGCTCTTATCGGCCACTTGCTTGAGGCATTGCTGTAGCTCATAAGGCTTTATTTTAGCTAGGCGCCGATTCTTAGTGTGATTGCCATTGGCATCTAAGTTCTGCGACTTTTGCCGCATCTCTTTAGCACCTAGTTTTTCAATGACCAATAGGTCGTAGTCATTGAACAATTGCTTAGTCAGGTGCCGATAATGGTTAGTAAGAATATTTGCCCGGTGAATGTTATAGAACCTGATTAAATTGTTTAGCCTTTGTATACGCCGTGAGTGTTGGCCCAGCCAAGTTGCCTTATCTCTACGGCTTTTGAGGCCATCAATAATACGCTCGTATTTGTCAGCCTTAACTGAGACAAAATTGTCGAGGTAGAGTTTCTTGTTATCAGACGTATGAAAGATCTTACGATCTTTCATATTCCAGTCAACGCCGCATACGTCTGTTGGCTTTCGACGAGGCAGCTTATCTTTAAACACTAGTTGAAGTTCATAAGAGTTATCTCGCCTATGCTTGATTTTAGAGGTGACAATTTTCTGATGTTTCAAGTTGACAATATTTTCAACCACCCGGAGACTGTCATAGTCTTGAATTTTAATATGGTGAGCCGACAGTACCGCTATCTGACCGTTATCCGGGAGTGAAACTGTTTGGTGACTAGCTCCATTCCGTAAATAATTTAGTGATCCTTTGCGGTACCAGGAACGGTGACGAGGATTATTGTGATGCTTATTATTCCGGTAGTCCTCTTTCTCTTGGTCGGTCATCTTGGTCGCTTTTCTAAGTACCTTACGGTACTCACCAAAATTAGTTAGGAGCGTGAGTAGAAACTGATAAGCAGCCTGCGAATGTAAGCCAACTTTGTGAGCGTTCCACCGCTTTAGCCCATAGTTTTCTTTTAAGAAGCCAGGCAGGATTTCATCTTTGATAACATAAGTCTTCCCAGTACGTGTACCAGGGAATTTACGAGAAAGATGCTTATAGCCGTAGGCTCTTTCAAGATATTTAAGGGCGTAGTTGTGCAACTGATTTTCAACCGCCAGATTGGCTTGATGCTTCTTGACCAACTCTGGTGTAGCTACCAGCCGATAGCGACGCACTCTGACATATTCAGTTGTACTTGGTAGTTTAAGCATCAACTATTTCTCCTTTTTACGTTGATCGTCAATATATTTAGCTACCGCCTGCTCATTCACTGCACCAATGCTTTCAACGTAGTAACTAGGCGACCAAAGGTGTCGCCCTTGCTTCTTCCAGTAACTGGTCTGTAACTCCGGGCATTGCCGGAAAAGTTGGTAAGCGGTAATACCTTTAAGCCATCGCATAATATTTGTTACTGACAACTTAGGCGGGGCGCTAACCAGCATGTGTACATAATCGTCTTTGTCAATTTCCATGTGGGCCACTGTAAAGCCGTATTTATTGGCAATCTCACGAACTTGCTTTCGGAAGACTGCTTTGGCGTGTCCTTTCAGCACTTTGTTACGGTATTTGTAAGCAGTCAATAACGACACGTCTAGGCATGGTCAGCCAATCCTCCTATACTGAAAATATAAAATTCAGTACAGGAGGATTTTTTTATGGAGGAAACACACGATATTGTGACACCGGTTTTCAAAACCAAAAGTGAACCAGTTAGTAAGCCTAAATTTTCACCGCGACCAGCTGTTAAAATGAAAGTTGACAATATCCAGCTAACATTTTTCAAGGGTGCCAGTCCCAGCCTTGCGGCTGAGATTTCAAAGATTGTGGTGCGCTATGCTCATTAACTGGCATGATCCCGATCATGTTTACCTAGTCTGTGGAAAAACTGACTTGCGTAAGGGAATTGATGGACTAGCAATGGTTATCGCTGAAAATTATGGGTTGGAATTATACAACAATTCACTTTTTCTGTTCTGTGGATCCCGCAATGACCGATTCAAAGGACTACTTTGGGACGGTGAGGGCTTTATCGTGCTTTACAAACGCTTTGAAAATGGCCATTTGAGTTGGCCGAGATACAATAGCGAAGTCAAAGAGTTATCAGCCAAACAATTAGATTGGCTATTAAAGGGACTAAACCCATTACCGGTTCGTAAGATTAAAGCAGCGCAACCAGGTACCTTTTATTAAATTACCTCTGTTTAAAATCGTTGTTCTTTGATATAATTACCGAAGAATGATTTAAAGGGAGGTGACGTATCATGAGTAAAAGCTTAGTCGAAGAGAATCGCGAACTTAAGCAACAGATCAAGGCCCTAAAGGAACAGGTCAACAAGTTGACGGCAATTATTAAGCTTCAACAAAACCAAATGTTTGGGAAAAAAACTGAAATAATTGAGTCCGTAGTTGATGGTCAGCAATCACTATTTAGCGATGATGAACTAGA